>CAVLCG010000008.1:0-14303 GCA_963661445.1 bacterium
ATATTATCAACATTATCTATTAAATAAGTAATAAACTTATCATCTTGCATTAATTTATTTATACTTTTTCTTGTTTTTTTCATATACTTATCTTTTAAATTATCTAAATCCTTCTTCTTAGCTAAAGGATTCACTTT
Organism: bacterium; assembly: GCA_963661445.1. Lineage (GTDB taxonomy): Bacteria > Bacillota_I > Bacilli_A > RF39 > UBA660 > Onthousia. Next base: position 138 of record CAVLCG010000008.1, read on the forward strand.
AATTATTAATAAGCTATCATTATCTATTACTAAAACTGACAAATCTATATTTCTTTTACTAGTAAAACTAATAGTAGCTAATATAACTCCTACTATAAGTATTACTATTGTAATAATAGTTAATATTAATAAATTATATTTAAGAGAAATTATACTACTAAAAGTTAATAATAGTACTCCAACAATAATAATCATTACTGCATTTTTTAATGGTTCATAAGCATTACCATATTTTTTAGCCTTTACATCATTATACATAAATATTTTCATAAAACGCCCTTTCCTATCTATAACTATTTTAACACATCTATTTCCTTTGACAAACAGAAAAGTTAATGTTATAATATACGTCTTATCGATGGGAGTGGTATTTGTGGTAAGATTTTTAAAAAAGATAAAGGTATATATGACTTATTTAACAACAGTTTCTATTTTAGCTACAATGATTATCTATGTAGCTTATAAAAATCCTGATCTTTTAACTTTTTATAGTGCTAATGATGAAAAGTTTTTGGAAAGTGAAGAAACTATCAATAGTCCTTTTTCTAATACTAGTAATGTAGAAGTAGTTAATAATACTCAAACAACAACTACTAATACTAGTACTCCCACTTATGTATCTGTAAATACTTCTACTGGTTATGCTTTTCCAACTGTTAGTGGTTATTATGTAAGTCAAGGTTATCATACCGGTCATGATGGAGTTGATCTTGCTGGATGTCCATATAACTCTAGTATCTTTGCTGTTAATGATGGCGAAGTAGTCACTGTATCAAGAAAATGGGACAATGGTCTTTATGTAGTTATTAAACACGATAACGGTTATTATACAATGTATGCTCATCTTGCTAGTGTCAGTGTCTCTGTTGGTCAAAGAGTTAGTAAAGGTCAAGTAATCGCTGGTATGGGTAGAAGTGGTCTTGCAACTGGAGTACACTTACATTTTTCTCTTTGGAATGGTTATCCTTACCGTGGTAACAGTCTAAACCCTTTCAGTTTATATTAATAGGTATTTGACTATACGCCTATTTTTTTTTGGAATAAATTACTAAAGAAAGGGGAAAATTTATGAATCAACAATATCAATATCGTCCTAATTTTAATTATCAAAGAAATAGTTCTAACTATTTAAGACAAGTTAGTGATGATAATAATCTTTATTCTAGTAGTGAAGGATTCACTTTAGGAAATATGTTTAAGGATAGTTATATGACTTATAAGAATTATACTCCACAAGTATTAACACCTACTAGCGAACAGGATGATTTATTCTTAAGGCTAAGTGAATGTGAGTTTGCATCTCATGATTTAAATTTATATTTAGATCTTAATCCACAAGATGGAAATATGTTAGAGATATTTAACCAGTACCGAAAGGAAGCTAATAATCTTTTAAATGAGTATGAGTCTAGATATGGAGTTATTAATACTTCTAGTGATGCTTTAAGTGAGAGTCCCTTTAAATGGGAAATGGAAAACTTTCCATGGAATGAAGGAGGTATGTAAATGTGGAAGTATCAAAAGAAATTACAGTATCCAATTAATATAAAGAGAAAAGATTTAAATATGGCCAAACTATTAGTCGAACAATATGGAGGTAGCAATGGTGAGTTAGGTGCTGCCTTAAGATATTTAAATCAAAGATATACTATGCCTGATAATAAAGGACAAGCTCTACTAACTGATATTGGTACCGAAGAACTTGCTCATATTGAAATGATTTCTACTATGATTTATCAGTTATTAAAAGATGCTACTATTGAAGAGTTAAAAGTTGCTGGACTTGATTCACATTATGTCGGACACAAAAGAGCTTTATATCCTACCAATGCTGATGGTGTACCGTTTACAGTAGATTATTTTGCCACAACTGGTGACCCACTAGCTGACCTAGCAGAAGACATGGCAGCTGAACAAAAAGCAAGAGCAGTCTATGAAAGCTTAATTGATTTAACAAATGATCCGGATGTAATTGGACCACTATTATTCTTAAGACAAAGAGAAGTTGTTCACTACAATGCCTTTAAAAATTTATTTGATGAATATCAAGAAAAATATAGATAAAGACTAGCCCTATCAAGACTAGTCTTTTGCTATATATTTTATGTTAAAATCTGTAATTAGTAATATGACAATCGCATAAAAAGTTGACATAAAGTTTTAGAGCGATGGAATAACTTTAAAGATTAAATTTTCAATATTTTTAAAGTCGAAAGAATAACGCGTTAACTTTTTCTTTAATGTAAGATTACCCATAGAAGTATCTAAACGTGCAAGGTTAAAGACAATTTTTCTGATAATTGCTAAGTTATCAATAGAATTGTCTTTTTTACTTGTAGAATGGTCTTCATCTAAAATTACATCTAATCTCCAGTGAAGAGAACATTCTATATTCCAGTGTTCTCTAGTTATTTCTTTGAATCGCTCGGTAGAAAATTGCTGACTTAAAATATAGTAATTTTTAGTAAGTGTTATTTTCCCGTTTTCTTCTCTATAAACATCCATTCTTCCAATTGCTCTAATCGATTGCCATTTTTTCTTGTTATGAATGCAATTGGTATCATAAGAAATATAGTAAGTTCTTTTTTCAATTCTACCATGTTCTTTTTCATATGGAGTTTCTAAAATATCAATATCAGGTGAATCGTTTTTAATTTCTAAATCAAAATAAGTTTTGATATCATCTTTTAAGTCTTTCTGATTATCTTTTACTTTTAAAATATAAGCGGCTTTTTTCTCATAAACAATTTTATTAGCAATTTCCTCTTGAGTGCCGATAGCATCTATAGTGATAATTTTTCCTTTTACATCTATCAAATCTAATAAATCAGGAATTGCAGTTATTTCATTTGATTTATCATCAACTTTTATTTGACCAATGGAAAGACCGATATCACAAAGAAATCCTGAAAGAATATAAGGTACATTGCCATTATTTACCTTATCCCTAGCACTTTTAATAGCTTTACCATCAATAGCAACATGAAGACCTTTTTGTTTTACTATATCTTTAATCCATTCAATAAAAATGCTTGTAAATTTTTTAGAATCGATGGAAGAAAATACTCTTGAGAATGTATCATGAGATGGTACTCCATTTTCTAAATTTAATAAATTAATAAAGTATTGCTCATGTAGTTTCAAAAAATCTGCCATATTAACAAAATCAGTATAACCACATAAAACACCATAAATAGTCATTATTAAAATATCTGATAACTTGTGTTTCTTTCCTCTTATATCTCTTGGATCTTCTAAAATTTCAATATAATTAAATAAAGTTTTCATAAATATCACACATCCTTTATTATAAGGATACATGATATTTTACTTTATATAAAGAGTATTATTTTGTTTTGTCAATAGAAATTTTTATGCGATTGCCATAACATTAGTAAATTAGTCTTGATTTTTCTAATTTTTTTTAGTATAATATACAATTAAATGAGGGGGATGTATATTATGAAAAAGAATTTCAAATTTTATTTTGCTTTTATTCTTATGGCACTTCTTCTTTGTACTACAAATGTATATGCTGTAAGTAAAATGGTAATCACTAATAAAAGTTATATAAGAACTGATTTTAGTGATGGTACACACAGAAATGAAGCATATTTCACAACTAATAAGGGAGTTGCTTATTGTATTACACCAAGCAAAACAGGTGGACCAAAAGGAACTAGTTTATCTTATAGTAAAACTGTTAATTCTGGTTCAGTGTTATATTTACTTAGCAATGCAGGAAGCTCTAAGAGTGACCGTCTAATTACTCAACTTGCTATCTGGAAAGTAAATAATAACTTTATTCCAGCTGCTTATAATAAGAACTCTAGTATTATTAGTAAAGTTAATAAATTAGCTAATACTGCTAAGAAGAATTCTAAGTACTCAGTTAATCCGACTATGAAATTATCTAGTTCTACTTTAACATTTAGTGAATCAAGTGATGGTAATTATTATGTTTCAAATTATATCACTGTTAGCTCTAATAAAATGAATACAATAACTGCTAGTGTTTCTGGTGCAAACGGTGTAGTTATGATTTCAAATGGAAAAAGTGGTAGTTCACTTTCTCTAACAAATGGTAGCAAGTTTAATGTTAGAATACCAAGAAGTAGTATTTCTTCTGTTACTAATATTAAGGTAAATGTTAAAGGAACTGGTAATAAATTAGCCTATCAAAGATATTCTGGTGGTAAGTGGCAAGATTTAGTAGTTCTTGTTAAAACACCTAAAACTATTAATGCAACGGCTAGTGGTAACGTTACTCCCGTTGTTCATAAATGTGAATACAAATACGGTAAATATTTTGATAAAAATGGTAAGGTAACTGATAAAACCACTTATTCAATTCAATGTGAAAAACATACTTGTGAAAAAGTTGGTAATACTTACTTCGGTAAAGATGGTAAGGTTACTGATGCGGATGGTTACAACCTTCAATGTAAAACTCATACTTGTGAAAAAGTTGGAAACACTTACTTTGATAAGGATGGCAAGGTTACTGATGCGGATGGTTACAACCTTCAATGTAAAACTCATACTTGTGAAAAAGTTGGAAACACTTACTTTGATAAGGATGGTAAAGTTACTGATGCGGATGGTTACAACCTTCAATGTAAAACTCATACTTGTGATGTTGTAGATAATAAATTCTTTGATAAAAATGGAAATGAAATAACTGAAGATGAATATAATCTTCAATGTAAAACTCATACTTGTGAGATTGTCGGCAATAAATATTTTGATGAAAACGGAAATGAAACCGATGCTGACACTTATAAAGAGCAATGTGAAACAACAATAAATGTTCCAGATACCAATGATTCAGATAATTTAGTATTTTCAGTTTTAGGAGTAATTCTTGTAGCAGGTACGGTATTAATAATTAAAAGATTTTAAGCATTAAAAAAGACAATAGCATAAAACTAGTTGTCTTTTTTATTATACATTTGTAAAAGTAATCATGTCATTAACTAAAGATTTTTCTAAATATAAATCTAACTAAAGGTCCTATAAAAAATAATTGCAAGCATAATGCTACTGAAAAGTTACGAAGCATTACTGTTAAAAAGTTACAGATGATATTTTCTATACCATTATAGTTAAATAATAAAGATCCAATAAAGCTCATAAAAGTACACATAAATACTACTGTAACAGATGAGAATAAAACCGTTACAATTAATGGTTCTGTTTTTTTAATATCAATACTTTTATCTACTATCTTATGCACTAGTTTACTTACTATAATAAATTCTAATAGAAAAGCGATTAACCACATTATTGGCAATTCTTTAAGAGCCATTAGAAATACCTCATTAGACATTCCTTTAATACATATAGTGCTATAACAAATCATACTGTAACACATAAATAGTACCATTATTATAGTAAAAATTAAGTCTTCTTTCTTATTCTTTGGCATATTATTACTCCTTTCCACAATAAAACAACACTATACTTGTGTTGTTCGTTAGTCATTATAATAATGTACGTTTCCAATGTTACCAATATAAGTCGTTTATATATCTATATTAACATATTATTTTAATTCATGTAAGTTTTTTTATGCTATTTTTATAATTATCATATAAGCATTAATATCAGGAGCTGATGTTATTTCTACTTTCTTTCTAGATTTTATACTTAGAGTAATAGAATCATTTTCATGAAGTTCTGCTAATGTTACTCCATAAAAGTCTGTATCAGTATTCTTAACTACATCTTTACTAATTTCTGTTCCATCCAATACTTCATCATTTTGACATACTCCTACAAACAGTGCTGTATCAATACTAGCATGACCTGAAAAAAAATATTCAATTTTATAAATACCAGCATTCACTATAATAAACTCATTTTCTACATCCATTATTATATTCTTAAAATCACTTATTCTATTTAGATTAACTGTTTCTTCTTGCAATGCTTCTAAATCATAACTAGAACCAACATCACTAAACTTATAAGCATAAGTAGGATTGGTATTCGTCCCTTTTTTACCCCTTGGTATTCTAAATTCTAAGTTATGAGTATTACCTTCTACTCTATCAATTACTTCTGCATCCATATCCTCATCTAAGGTGGTTGTTTTATCCACTACTATTTTATCCCCATCTTCACCTTTAGGTCCAGTGGGTCCTAAAATATAACAATTGTTAAAATTTAATTTATCCATCATGAGAACTCACCCTCTTACTTATTTATATGTTAAATACCAGTTTAGATATAGTTAAATTACATCATATATCCCTTAATAATAATATTAATCATTGAAAAAGAAATATCACCAGCCGTATTACCAGTAACTTCCTTCCTTACTTCTAGATTAGCTCCTGCATAAATATCTGTAATATTGATTTCTGAAAAGTCCATATCACTAGTACTACCTTTATCTAAAACAAAGTTCATATCACTAACTTTTTGATTAGTAGTAGTATTATATAAATAGAAATTACCTCCACTATCATTAGTTACATCAGATATTCTGCCACATAAAGTAATTTCATACATACCTGTTTTTAAAAAACTAATCTTCTTATCATCAGGTATAACAATTATATCTGAGTTACCTGGTATAACTCTAGTAGTAGTGATTGAACTAGTTCCTGCACCTTTACTATCACTATAACTAGCAAAAGCTACTACTGAGTAAGAAGTAGGTCCCATAGTTCCAGTAGGACCAATCTCACCTTTATCCCCTTTAGGCCCAGTTGGTCCAATTTTACCTTCTACTCCTTGTGGTCCAATATCTCCCTTAGGAATAACAAAATCCAGTGTATGAACCTCACCATCAAAGTTATCAATAACAGAAGCTTCATCACCACTATTAACTGTCCCTATACTAATTTTCTCACTCTTACCAACAGGTCCTTCTATACTACCAATCTTATCCCAAGTATTAGTATCATTATTCCATACATATAAAGTACCTTTAATAAGATAACAATCACCACAATTACCAGTAGGATGTTCTTTTATAAGTTCATCATAACTATCATAATCACCTAATATATTAACACTATTACCTTTAGGCCCAGTTGGTCCAGTTGGCCCAGTAGGACCTATAGTTTGATAAATCCCAGCTTTTAAAAGTCTATTTCTAATTTTTTGATTTTCTATTATAAAATCAAATTCATCCATAAAAAATCACCTCACATATAAATATAATATGCAAGATGATGTATTTAATTATAGTTCAAACTGTGAATTATATAAATCGGCATAGAAACCATTCTTCTTCATTAATTCATCATGATTTCCAGTTTCAATTATATTACCATCTTTCATAACAAGAATTAAATCAGCATTTTTTATAGTTGATAATCTATGAGCGATAATGAATGAAGTCCTTCCTTCGGTTAATTTATCCATTGCCTTTTGAACTAACTCTTCAGTTCTTGTATCAACGTTACTTGTCGCTTCATCAAGAATTAAGAATGGTGAATCTTCAATCATACCACGAGCGATAGTAAGTAGCTGTCTTTGACCAGCTGATACCGAATCATTTTCTCCTATTACACTATCAAATCCATTTGGAAGTGTTTTAATAAAGTGCGTAAGTCCGACTGTATCACATACTTCTTTTACCATTTCATCTGATATATTTTCTCTATTGTAAACAATATTTTCCCTAATAGTACCATTAAATAGCCAAGTATCTTGTAACACCATAGTAAATAGACTGTGAACATTTTCTCTAGTTATATCATTGATAGATACATTATCTATTAAAATATCACCTTTATTTATTTCATAAAACTTCATAAGTAGGTTGACCATAGTTGTCTTACCAGCTCCGGTTGGTCCAACAATAGCAATTTTTTGACCATCTTTAACACTAGCTGTGAAGTCTTTAATAATAGTTCTATCTTTATCGTAACCAAATGATACATGATTAAATTCTATATTACCTTTTACTTTAGACTTATCTAACATCTTAGTCTTGTTATTTTCTAGAGTCATCTCCTCTTCATCTAAGAATTCAAATACTCTTTCACTAGCTGCCGCTGTTGACTGTAGACTTGTGAATGCTTGAGCTATTTGCATTAGAGGAGATGTAAATAATCTAACATAAGTGATGAAGGCGATTATTACTCCGAAAGTTATAGTATCATGCATTACAAGTAGAGCTCCAACAATACATACTGCTACATAACCAAAGTTTCCAATGAATGACATGATTGGTTGCATAAGTCCTGATAAGAATTGGCTTTTTCTATTAGCATCATATACTTTTTCGTTATACTCATCAAACTTGGTATCAGCTTCCTTCTTACCGTTATAAGCTTTTACTACTAAAAGTCCTGAATACACTTCTTCTATATGTGAATTTAATTTTCCTAGTTCTCTTTGTCTTGCTGCAAAGTATTTTTGTGATTTAGAAAGAACAACAAATATGATGGAGAAACCAATTAAACTAGCAGAGATAGCTGTAAGAGCCATAATCCAGTTAGTTATAAACATCATTAGAATAGTACCTAATAAAAGTGTTATAGCACTAACTAATGATGATAGTGATTGGTTCATACTCTGTGCAATAGTATCAACATCGTTAGTAACACGTGATAAGATATCTCCTGTTTGATTTTTATCAAAATATTTAAGGGGTAATTTATTAATTTTAGTAGAAATTCTTCCTCTTAGTTTTCTAGCAAAATTATTAGAAACACTAGTCATTATAATTGACTCAATAAATGATAATAAAGCACTAGCGATGTATAGACAAGCTAGAAATAGACTTATTTTTTTAATTTTAGCCATATTCATACTAGGTTCAACTACTTTTCTAATACTCTTTGGCATTTTATCTATTTTCTTATATAGAGCTTTAGCATCTTTCTGGTCTTTTATAGTACTAGCTATTTGTAAAAACTTTAATTGATCAGTTGAAGATATTTTTTGTTTATTAATAGTAAATTCTTTAAAAATTAATTCTAATGTGTTGTCCGATAGTTTTGCTAAATTATCTAACATGTTATCTTTATCACTAGATTGCATCACCATCATAAAGTTAGTCTTTTCTTCTACTGTTAAACTCGTACTTTGCATTATTTCTTGAGGATTAATATTTTGTAAATTACTAGTAGTTTTCTTACTGATTTCTTTCATTTCATCAACATTTACTATTAACCCTTCTGAAATAGTATCTGTTAGTTTAGAAAGTTTATTAGGAGCAGCTATTGATAAAACTGATGATAAAATAGCAAAGATTAAAGCCATAGCAATTAGAATTTGAAAGCTCTTTAATTCTTTAAATAAACGTTTCATAGAGCCTACAAAGTCTTTAGACTTATCCATCTTTGGTCCACGTGGTCCATTATGCATTTTCTAACTCCTCCTTTGATAATTGTGATAAAGCTATTTGCTTATAAACATCACAAGTTTTTAATAATTCTTTATGAGTACCTATACCAACACATTTACCATTATCAAGAACAAGTATCTTATCAGCATTCATGATTGTACCTATTCTTTGGGCAACGATTAAACTGGTAGCATCTTTAGTATAGCTTTTTAACTCTTTTCTTAAGATATAATCTGTTTTATAGTCAAGAGCAGAAAATGAATCATCAAAGATATAAATTTCTGGGTCTCTTGCTACTGCTCTTGCAATAGATAAACGTTGCTTTTGTCCACCTGATACGTTAGTACCTCCTTGAGCAATTTCAGCATCATAAGTCTTATCCATCTTAGAAACAAATTCCTCAGCTTGAGCTACTCTTACAGCTTCTTCTATCTTCTTAGCATTAATCTTCCCTTTACCATTATCACCAAATGATACATTACTGCTTACTGTTCCATGGAATAGTGTAGCTTTTTGGGGAACATAACTAATCTTATTACGAAGTGATGCTTGTTTATACTTTTTAACATCAACTCCATCTACTAATACTTCTCCATCAGTAGCATCGTAAAATCTTGGTATCAAATTAATAAGTGAACTCTTACCACTTCCGGTTGATCCGATAAAGGCAACTGTCTCCCCTTTATTAGCTTTAAAGGAAATATCTTTTAATAAGTATTCTTCAGCATCTGGATACTTAAAGGATACATTTTTAAACTCAACAGTACCAGTTTCTTTAGTATCACCTGTAAAGTTTCCATCTTTGATACTTAACTCTGTATCTAATACTTCATTAATTCTTTTAGCAGAAACACTTGCTCTTGGTAACATCATAAAGATCATTGCAAGCATTAAAAATGACATAATTACTTGCATAGAATAGCTTGAAAATACTACCATATCAGAGAATAAACTTAACTTATCACTCATCATAGCTTTATTAATTAAATCTGCTCCAATAAAGTAAATACTAAGTGTTAAGAAATACATTACTAAATACATAATTGGTTGCATAATAGCAAAAGCTTTTTGGTTAAATAACTGGGTATTAGTTAATTCATTATTAACCTTACTAAATTTATCTTCTTGATACTTTTCAGCATTAAAAGCTCTTACTACTCTAATACCGGTTAAATTCTCTCTTGTAACCCCATTTAACTTATCAGTAAGTCTTTGAACCCTTTTAAATCTTGGCATAACTATTAACATTAATGTTAGAATAGTAACTAATAAAATGATAACAGCGACAGCCGTTACAGCACTCCAAGTTATATTTTTATTAAGTATTTTGGTAACTGCCCAAATAGCTGTTACAGGGGCTTTAATTAATAGTTGTAGTCCCATAGAAATAAACATCTGAATCTGTGTTATATCATTAGTAGTACGTGTAATTAAACTACTAGTTGAAAAGTTTTTAACTTCTGCTATACCTAAGTTTTCTACTTTGTTAAATAGTTTTTTTCTAATAGTCTTGGAAAAACTGGCTGATACATTAGATGATATATAACCAACTAAGATAGCTGATAACAAGCTTCCAAAAGCACAAAGTAACATATAGCCACCATTTTCTAAGATAGCACTCATCTTACTTCCTTCAGTCTGAACAAGTTTTGTAATCTCTGACATATAGTCAGGTAATTTTAAATCTAACCAAACTTGTACTAAGATAAAGATAAAGGAAATAAAGATTAGTAAATAATCTTTTTTAGTAAAGTTTTTAAATAATTTAAGCATATTTTAATCATCCCTTCTTCCAAATATCATAATAAGTCTTAATAATTCTAATAAAGTTGTTAATATACTAGCTACATAGGTTAAGGCTGCGGCTGTTAACATAACTTTTCCATCATCTAACTCCTTACTAGTAAAGAAATGAGCATAATCTAGTTCTTTTAATGCTCTTCTACTAGCATTAATTTCAACTGGCAAAGTTATTATTTGAAAGAATAAAATAACCATTTCTAGAATTATTCCTATCCATACTAGATTAAATGAACCAAACAAACAACCAAAGAGGATAGCAAAATACCCAAACTTTGAAGAAAAATTAACAACTGGTATTAGCTTATTCCTAAATCTTAGGAAAAAGTACCCTTCCTTATCTTGAATAGCATGACCACACTCATGACAAGCAACAGCTACACTTGCAATAGATGCTTCATTATAATTAGAACTAGATAGTCTAATAACTTTATTAGTAGGATCATAGTGATCTGTTAAAAATCCACTAGTCCTTTCTATTTTTATATCAGAAAGGTCATTTTTGTCAAGCAAATATCTTGCTGCTTCCTTTCCAGTCATTCCTCTCTTATTAGAAATTCTTTCATATTTCTTATAAGAAGATGTTACAAACACCTCCGCTAAAAATGTTATAATTACACCAATAAATGTTAAACCATATAGAATAAAAAAATCATGCATATTTTCACCTCGTTTAATATAATACTATATTATTTTTATTAAATATTAATTAAATTATTAAAAATTATTAAGAAAAAAGAAATAGTATCTCTTAATTAGTTTATAAGTTTTTAGCTATACTAAACTCTATATTAAAACCATTATCATTATATCCTTTAATAGTTCCATTATGCATTAACACAAATTCTTTACAAATAGAAAGTCCAAGTCCAGATATTTTTCTTGAATTATCAGTAGTAAATAGTGGATCAAATATCTTATCAAGTATTTTATCATCTACGCCTATACCATTATCTTTGAAATGAAATAAATAATAATTAGTATTACTAGTTATTTCAATAGTAACTTTACCATCATCTTTTAAATACCGCATACTATTAGAAATTAGGTTAGAAATAATTCTTTTAAATTTTACTATATCTATGTTTATGGTGCTTTCTTCTAAATCCGTTTTAATTATTAATTCTACCCCATTATTTTCAAGCTCTAGTTTATAATCTTTTTCTATTTCTTTAACTAAATCTTTTATTTTAATAGAAGTTAACTCTAGCTTTTGTTCTCTTTGATTTACTAAATAATCATCAAAAGTTGCTAAGACATTCTTTAAATGTAGTGCTTTCTCATAGATTTTTTGATTATATTTCTTTATCTCTTCTTTAGTTAGTTTTTCTTCTTCTATCAAATTAGAATAACCAAGAATAGATGTTAGTGGTGTTTTTATATCATGAGAAATACTTGCTATTATTCTATTTTGTTCTTTCTTTTCCTCTTCTAGGGAATCAACTAAGGATACAAATTCATTTTGAATTAGGGAAAACTCATTTTCTACCGGTACTCTACTTGGTCTTTTTCCAAACTTATAGTTTCTAATATCTTCTATTATTTTATTAACTGGTTTAATTATTTTATCTTTAGCAAACAAAAATATTAAAAGCATACAAACAGTAATTACTAAACTTTGAAAAGCCAGTAACTCAAGTATTAGTCTTAAGATACTCATATTTTTATAAAAGTAGGCATTTACAATATATTCGTGATTATTAACCAGTACCTTCTTAGAAAATAGATATAAGTCTTGTTTATCCCTCTTAATCTTTTCTTGCTCAATACTAAAAGTTAACTCTTTCTCTTTCTTTATATTATCAAGATCATTTATTAACTCATCAAATGTATGATAATTATCTTTTATATCTTTAGTAAGAATTTCTTTCTTTAACATTTCTTTCTTGTTAACCATTGGTTCTACATTACATAAAAACCAGATACCTAAGGTTAAAATATTTATAAAAGTAATAAAGATAAGTCCAATAAGTATTTTTCTTTTAATTGATTTTTTCTTCATAGTAATTAGTTCCTCACAAATTTATAACCATAACCCCAAATAGTAATTATATATTTATTATCAGGATCTAGCTTTTCTCTTAAATTCTTAATATTAACAGCTACCGTTCCAATATCACCATAACAATTACCCCAAACATTTTCAAATATTTGTTCTTTTGATAAAGCAATACCTGCATTCTCCATTAAATAACTTAAAAGTTCAAATTCCCTAGTAGATACTTCTATCTTTTCTTTATTTTTATATACTTCAAAGCTTTCCTTATTAATACTAATCTCCCCAATAGTAATAATATTCTTACTAGTTTTATTTCTTGTTTGTAATCTTAAGTGAGACTTTACTTTTAAAACAAGTTCCGTATTATCAAATGGTTTAGTAATATAATCATCACCACCTATTTCATACCCTACCATCTTATCAACTAGTTCTTTTTTTGCAGATAAAAAGACAATTGGACAAGAGACTTTATCTCTTACTTTTACACAAAGTTCTGTTCCACTAATATTAGGCATCATTATATCAAGTAAAATTAAATCATAATTATAATTACCTGATTCTAGTACTTTCAAAGCTTCAAGAGAATCAGTTATAATATCAGATTCTATCTTTTCTTTTTTTAAAATTAAGGAAACTAGCTCTGCTATATCTTTATCATCATCTATTATTAATATCTTAGCCATTTAATCAGTCCTTTCTAATAACTATCAGTTGCTTTATATTATATCTATCAAAAATATGTTCGTCAATAATTTCTTTGCATTTTTTATACTTTTTCTCTATAATATAGAGTTAACAGGAGGAAAAAATTATGATAAAAGAATTAAAACAAAACAAACACTTAAATAGATTAGAATTCTTAGCACTCACTAAAAGCTATTTAGCTACTTACTTTATGTCTTTAGTAAATGGTGATGATAAAGAAAACAGAAAAATTTTGCTTACTAATTTGAAGGATTATTTATTAATAACAAAAGAAGAAAATGCCTATCTTAGTTATCTAATTTCTAACTTTGATAAAATCAAAGACTTTGACACACTAGACTTTCTATTAGAT
>CAVLCG010000008.1:14313-25237 GCA_963661445.1 bacterium
CTATTAGATAAAATTGATTTAGTAAATGAAGTTACTTTTAAACACTTCAATTCGCTAAGTGAAGAATACTTGAAGGCTCTTGAATCTAAGGATGGTTATTCTTTTCCTACTAAACCTATACCTTCTTTGATAACAGATGATTCCATTAAAAAAGAAGTAATAGGACTTACTCTATCAAAAGATGATTTATTAAGTTATTATCATAAGGAAGATGCTATCTATTATCTTCTTGATCATACTAAGACTATTGATACTAATTTAAAAGATACTAGTTTTTATGGATGCTATCCTATTACGGATAAAGATATACTTAAAGAAATTAAAATTTGTGTACCACCAATTAGCAACTTAAAATCTATGCTAATAAACATTCATGAATATAGACATGGAATTGACTTATATCCCTTTCTTGGAAAGAATTATCAAGAGTATAATTATGAACCATTGGCTAAACAAGAAGAGGTTAATTTTCAAAAAACTCTATCATTAAGAAAAGGAAAAGACTAATCAATCTTTTCCTATTTTTTTACTAATCTTTTATTCTTTTCTATTAATTCATATTTAGATGAATCATCACTCGTTTCTTTCGATACAATTACCTCACTATATTTACCTCTATTTGTAGAAACATCATCATAAGCCATCCAAGTACTTTCTAAGGTAAGACCTGCTAAACCTCTTGCACCATATTTTAGCTCATAAGCTTTACTAGCAATAGCTTCTATATAATCATCAGTAGCAGTTAACTTAACTCCCACTTTCTTAAAATGTTCTTTTTCTTTTAAAAGTGGTGATTCATCTGATTTAGTAAACACATCTTTTAAGTTTTCTTTACTTAAATCATTTAAATGAATAATAGTTGGAAATCTTCCCATAAACTCCCTTGGTATACCCACATCATAAAAGTCTTCAATAGTAGGTTCAGTTTGTTTTTTCATATCACTAGTTTTAAAACCAACTGCTTCTTTTCTATTATTAAATTCTTCATAAAGATCGGCAAAGGCTCCACCAGCTAATATTATCATCTTTGAAGTATCTATATCTACAAAGCTTCCTGGTAACATTTGTTGAGGATTAGCACAAGCCGTATAAGTAGCTCCATCTAAAAACTTTAATAAAGTATTTAAAACTCCTTGACCAGCCACATCAGATTTAGACTCTGATCCTTTCTTATCTATTTCATCAAAATATACAATAGCATGTTCTGTTTTTTCTTTATCCATACCACAATTAACATAAAGATCCCATAAATATTGTTCAATATCTTTTCCAACATATCCAGGCATAGTAAGTTGAGTTGAATCAACTATCATAAATGGTAAATGCAAGTTTTCTGCTGTCAAACTTAATAATTAGTCTTTCCTACTCCAGTAGAACCGGTTACTAATATACCTGGTCTATTTTTCCTTAACTCTTCATCAGTATCAGATAACTTTCTAGCAAGCTCTACTAGTAATCTTCTAGTTGGAGCATCTTGCGCAATTAAGGTCTTTGTAATCTTTTTATATATTTTATTAATATCTAATAATGTATCATCAGTAGTATCTTCTTTTTCATCTAACTTTTCATTAATTAAATCAGTAATACTTTGATATTTATCTATATCCTTCTTGATACTATCCTTTAAAAGTTTTAATTGACTAGCAGAGTAAACACCAGAGACAACTTCCTTCTCTACTAAATCAAGCTGTTCCTTCTGCGTCATTTCTTTCACATTGTCAGTAGCAGAAGCAACATTATTCTGTTCAACATTAGCCTCAATTCGTGCAGTATAATTATCATCATTTAATTCAGATGCTACGTCATCAGGAAAGCCAATAACAAAACATCCAGGTATACCATTAGTTATTCTAACAAAATAAGCAACAGTCTTCATATCTTCTTCATATTTTCGAATAACATTATAATCATCTTCATTTTCACTATAAATTTCTTGTAGTTCATCAACGTTCCAAATTCTATTAAAAGCATAAGGTATTTCTGACGTTAATTGACACATATCAAGTATAGAACAGTATTCTTCCTCATTAGTATCATCTGTGAAAATTCCTGACTTTTCATCATAGCTTCCTGTCGCACACCGTAAGAAACTAAAAACGAAAACATTCTTTGCTATATAGTGTCTTTCTAAAATTATTGTGACACAAAATTCTTTATCCATAATAATATCTCCTTACCATAGCTAGACACTGCCAATCCCCAATTATTCTAAAAGCTTACTATCATGGTAACTCTTAATACTTATTATAGAGTAAGTAATCATAAAAAATCAATAAAAATTACATATCAATATTGTTTTATAGTTTGATTAGTTAGTTTATGAGAATTTTTATACTCATTTAAAGTCTCTCTCATTTTTTGGTATCCTGACTCACTCATATTATCAACAAAATTATCATATGGAAATACTCCTTTTCTAGCTGCCATATGATTTTCACCAAAGTCCCATATTTGGTAGGAGTCTTTAAATTCATTAAAATCTTTGTCCTTAGCAGCATCTAAGAAACTATCCATAGCATCTACAAAAGAACCACCATTTTGTAAAATCCAATTTTCAACTCCAACTCCCCCTAAGCCACCCTGACTAGCATCAGAACGAGCTGGCTTATAAACATTTGCTTCTTTCAAGACTTGTTTAGCCAAAAGTATATTAGCGACTACATAATTATATTTTTCATTATCTATTTTCTTTATGGTCTTTAGTCTATCTTCAAGAGCCATATCTGTTGAATAACTTACCTCATCTGTCTTAGTTACAAAACTAATATCTATATCCACACTATCTTCATCATCAAGTTTTACGTCTTTAAGACGGAAATCACCAAACGATGTTATATCGATAGTATCCTCTTTACCTAATTTTTTTAATAAGGTTTGTTTTACTTTATCTAATTCTTCTTTCTTAGAAATAATTTTTCTATCTAGGCGCATCATAAAATCAAAATCTCCATCCCCCGGTTTATTAGTACCTCTACCAGTAGATCCTGTATCTATCAATTCTACTACTCCTGAAGATAAATCACCATCTATTTTTGTTTTTAATTCTAAGCCTACTTCTTGCATTGCTTCTTCTATTACTCTATTTATTTTTTCTCTTTTCTTTGTAGTTAATTCATTATTAGCTGCTATTTCATCTTTTAGTTCTTCTACTTCGCTAATTACTAAATTATCTGAAAAATTATAATTATTTTCTTTATAATGAGATAAACCACTCATTTTACTTCGTAAAGCATTATAATCATCTTCAGTAAAAGTTGTTTTACCATCAAAATCTCTAACTGGTATATATCCTCCTTTCATAGCTACTAGAAGTCCTACTCTTTTATCATAATTTTCTAACATAAAGCTTGATATTTTAGTATCAGGAAAGCCCATTCCAACAGCCCAGTGATCTTCTCCTAGATATCCTGAATAAAATGCTTCTATTTTAGTCATATCATTTGTTATGTTTTTTTCTCCATCATTATCTCTTGTTATTATAAAATCGTCATCTGGTTTTATAACCATGTAAATTGGTCCATAATTAGCAGCTGCTGTCCTACTTATTTTTTCTCTTATTGATCCTTCATCATTTAAAATTACTGAAACATCTGTATCAAGTGGAGTATTATCACTAGATGCATCCGCCCCTAAAAGATCTTTTGTCCTAACCCCATTTTCTAATATACTAGGTAAATAGGTTATATCTCCTATTCCTTTAATGAAATCTCCCTTTTCTAATGTCATATCGTGTTTTGATTCTTGTATATTTCTAAGTTGGGCTTGTTGAGACTTTGATTCTATAAAATCTTTTGCCTCTTTCATGGTATCTATCCCAGAATAACCACAAAACATTCTAACTACTCTATCAGCTATATTATAATCACTATTACCATTAGGTGATAATTTAGTTACTAACTCATCTATTTTCTCAATTCCAGCCTTATCACTAGTAAGTGGCTCTTTCTTACCTTTCATACTATTGTTATAAAGAGTTTCTAAGTATTTACTAAATAAGTTCATTGTTTTCCTATCCTCTTCACTTAATGAATCATAGTTTTTCTTTCCACTCACTATCTCTTTATATAAATTAGAACCAACTTCTATATTATCAAGATAGTCATTTACAGATCTATTATTAGAAGCAAATGTTGTTCTAATCAAATTAGAAAAAATTGTAAATTGTCTTCCCATAGTAGATTTATGTTTTAAAATAGGCGACATTCTATCACTATCAAAGTCAAATCCACTCAAACCAGGATGTAATATTTCAAAACAAGAATATATTTTTCCAACTGTTGGTAAATTATTTTTAATAAATATATCTTCCATCTTATCAAGTTTTTCTAAAGGATCAGGAAGATTAACTATTTGACTTGCTATTGCCTTCCTTAGTTTATACATTTCACTAGAATTAGAATATGATAATCTTTCTAGAACAGTTACAACGGTACTTATTTTGTCATCTTTTAAATTTGAAGAATTTTCACTGCAATACTCTTTGAAAATATCAGCTAAATCTTGATCAGTTATTTTTTGATATTCTGCTATTATCTTTAGCCTACTATAGTTAGCCTTATCATTATCACTATTTTCAAATAATGGAATAGTCCAGTAATAATCTTTACCAAAAGCATAAGCTATATTAGTATCTTTAAAGTAATCAAATAAACTAATATCATTATTAAAATCTTCTAGTCTAAACTTTCCATTATAAAATTTATCTTTAATTTTTTTAGAAGCTTTTTCATCTATGAATAGACTTGGATATTTTTGTTTGAAGCTATTGTGCATATCATTATTATAGTCAACATTTCCATTTATTATGTTTTTAAATATTTCTTTGTTAATCTCATCTAATAAAGTAGTTTTAGTTAATTTTTCCTCATTGTAATTAAAATAAATTTTTTCAAAATACTTTAAATAAGGTATTATTACTTCATATCCTTCTGTTCTACCTAAAGTCTTTTCTATATTAGCTATTAACCCTCTTGTTTTTGATTCAAAGAAATCTCTTAATGGTCTATTACTAGTACGAATATATTCTAAACAATCAGAATGTTCTTTTATAAAAGTACTATCTATGGTTAACTCATAAAAGGCCTTTCTTAAAATCTCTGGAGCATCCTGTTCTAGAAAAATCTCTTTGTGTTTGTTTCTAAACTCTCCCTGAATATAATCATAGTCAAACTTATAATATTCATGACTATTTCTAATATTCCATAATTCAGTAGCTATTTTCTCTTGAAATTCATCATAACTATATGAATTTATCAAATTAATATGTCTTAAAATATTAAGAGTATTCATACCATGTTTAGAAAAGAAATGTGTCTCATCTTCAAAACGTTTTATAAACATAAAATTTGCCTTAGTAAATGTTTTTCTTTGATTTTCATCTAACAATAAAGTATTGGTATTGTATCCAACTAAATCATTAATATCTTGATACTTATCAACTATTTTATTGATATTTAAAGGTTTAAGCCAAAGAGGAAATTTATTATTATCTAATATATTGATATTATTATTTTTTACATATTCTATATAATAATCTTTAACTGCTTCTTTAAAAAAGTATTCTATCATCTGATTTTTATTATTATTCTCTGTAATTTCAGGTGGTAGTCTTTTTACTATTTCTACCATCGCTTCATCATTTTCCATCAAATAATCAATAGTTTCGGGATACTTTTCTAACAATTTTTGAAAATTACCAGCTCCAAGTATTTCACACAGTTTAGTAAATTCACTACTTCTTTCCATAAAAAATTCTATAGGTATTGTCTTAAATGCTTCTAAGTTACCCTTAACATCTTGATAAGTTAAGCATTTATTAAAATATCTATTCTTTATATCTTGTGATAAATTAATATCTTTCAAAAACAGATCTTTATTTTGTTCTACAAAATCGGTGGTATAATCACTTTCCTTCAATGGTCTTCGACCAAAGCTAGAATAAAATCCACTCGTAATAGCCTGATTTCTTATTTCTTTATAGATTGCTAATTTAATATCAGATAATGAAGCATTTTCTAAATTATTTAATGAGCTATCATCAAAGTAGGTTTTTCCTACCGTATCCTCTATATTTTTATATTCAGTTGCATCTTGCTTATATAATTCTATATTTTTTTTAAGGCCAAGTATCTTAATAAGTCTTCTATCAGTAAAAGTAAAACCATCCCTTTTTCTAACATTACAATTATTTTCTAATTCATTTATTTGCTCTTCTGGTAAATTACTAATATCTTTTATCGATAAATTATAACTATAGTATTTATTTTTTATTTCTTGAGAAAATTTATCTGATAAAAATAAACTGCTATTTTCTCTTTTTGTTTTTTCATCAAAGAAAGTATCACTATAACTTTCTAAACTTTCTATATTCTTAACATTACAACCTTTAAAATTATAAACCTCTTTTTCAGTAAACAATACTCCCATAATATGAAAATCCAGGTTAGCTTTAGTTTTAGAAAAATCAGCGGAATATTTATCTGATGATACTAATGCTATATCTTCCCATTCTTCAAATGGTATATCACTTAAATCATAAGAAAGCAATCTACTCTGCAATCCAGATAATTCTTCTAGGCCTTTTTGAAGAAAATCTGCCTCATTATAATTACCATTTCTCCTTAGAGATTGTTCATCTTCATCTAATCTGCTTATTAATTGTTGTCGTTCTTCTTTATATTTTCTAAATTCTTCTAAACTTAATTTTTCTAGCATAATCTACTTCCTCACTTATCTTCTATTAATAGTATATCATATAGATAACTAATTTGGCATAAAATAGCAATATAGGTAACTACCTACACAAATAGAGATTACTAGAATACCTTATATTAGATAATAGATAAGAGGTGGATAAAATGAATACAAAGGAAAACTGTTGCTTTTCTAAATTGTTAAAAGTAATTGATATTTTGCAAAAAAACTCTTGTGGAGAACTTTGTAATGATGAATCATGTACTAGACCATTCTTAGGAGGAAGTCCTACTATCATTTGTTATAACACTAGACCGGTAACATTCTATACAGCAAATGGAAGTATCTTCACAGCTAATTATCAATCATCAGGTAATAATAAAACATCAAGTGTCTTTAGAGTAGAAAATATAGATGGCTGTTGTGTTAAATGTAGAATACTAGAACTTAACCCTGATCAAAGTGATTTAACAAGAAGTTATCTTGCAACTAATCAATTTATAACTATTAATTTAAACTGTATTTGTGTCATTAGCTGTCTTGCTGATATTATCATTGATAGTTTATAAAAGAAAGGAAAGATATTATGTGTTCAAATCAAGATGATTCTAAAAGAAACTGCTTAACAAATATATTAGACACTATTCTTTGCTTACAAGAGAAAAAGGATTCTTGCTGTGAAGAAGGTGGTTGTGATAAGCCATATTTAGGACCTACACCTAGCCTTGTTTGTTATAATACTAGACCCATTAATTTCTATAATTGTATGAATGGAACTCTTTGGACTTTTCCTTATACTTTAGGAGAGGTTAACGCTACATCTTCCATCTTTAGAATTGAAAATATGGAAGATAATTGTTGTACTTGTAGAGTCCTTGCCCCTAATCCAGTAACTAGTAGTGAAGAACCTTATGTAAGTACTAATTCCTTTTTTACAATTAATCTAGATTGTGTTTCAGCAATAAAATGTTTAGCAGATACTTTTGTAAGTGGAGTTTAAAAAAGGCTTCATCATGATTGATGAGCTTTTTTTATTTGAAATGATGTAATTGTTGATATGGGAATAACTTCATTATCTAGTGTTATAATACTACTACTAGTTCTAGCAGCTAGAAAGGTATTAACTGTTTTACCAGCAAAAGAAATGGTAACTGGTATATTAAAAGGATAACCTCTAGTTTTAAAGATAGAGTTAATTTTATCTTCAATACTTACTTGTTCTTCCCTCTCCTCCTCTTTAACAACTTTATTTTTAACTACTTTATTAACACTAGATGATTTATAATAACTAGTATTATTGCTAGAGATATTGTTACTCACTTTAAAAATCGGTGGTAAATTCTTCATATCTTTTAACCTCCTAATTAATTTTATGTTTTTCTTAATAAAATTTGCTAATATTTGATATAATAATAATGGCTTGTGAGGTGGATATATGTTTAAGAAAAATAAAATAGATTATAGTATATTAGGATTTGTTTTAATCTTTTTCCTAATTAGTGTTGTTACTATTAATAGTGCACTTACTTATTTACCAAGTGATGTTGGTAATTTAGCTTTAAAACAAGTTATCTGGTATGGAGTTGGTTTAGTACTCGTCTTTATAATTTTTAAGGTTAAGAATGAGTATTTATATAGAAATGCTTGGTTTCTTTATGTTCTATGTAACCTACTGCTCTTATGTCTTTTGTTATTTGCCCCAGCTATTAATAATAGTAAGTGTTGGTTTGTTATTCCGAAGATTGGTAGTTTCCAGCCTAGTGAGTTTACCAAGATAAGTCTAATGTTAGTACTTGGTACTATGATTAATAACTTTAGATTAGATTATGAAGAACCTAGTATAAAGGAAGAGTTTATTTTTTTGGTAAAGACTTTTATTGTAGTATTAATACCTAGTATTTTAACCTTTCTAGAACCAGATACAGGAGCAGTTATAATCTACTTTATAATTTATATTTCTATGTTATTTGCATCAGGTATTAGATTAAGATGGTTTGTTATTCTAGGAGGACTTGCTCTTTTAGCTATTGCTTTAGTCTTAGGATGTTACTTTACTAGTGAGAAGTTATTTGTTTCTATCTTTGGTAATAATTTATACTACCGATTTGAAAGAGTATTCAACTGGAAAAGTGGTAGTGGCTTACAACTTGAGAATGCTCTTGCTGCTATTGGCTCTGCTGGTGTATTTGGACATGGTTATAATAAGACACCTATTTATTTTCCGGAGTCTGGTACTGATTTTATCTTTGCTGTTTTTGCTAGTAATTTTGGACTTTTAGGTTGTTTTTTATTTCTGTTATTATTATTACTATTTGATGGAAAGTTATTCTTTATTGCTGTTAAAAAGATTCCTTTAACCGATAAATTTGTCTTAGCAGGAATCATTGGTATGCTTATCTTTCAACAAGTACAGAATATTGGTATGACTATTGGTCTTTTACCAATAACTGGTATTACTCTTCCTTTTATTAGTTATGGTGGAAGTAGTTTATTATCTTATATGATTTTAATTGGAATTATTCTAAATATTAGAGAAGAACATTCTAATTATCAATATAGTTACAAGAAAAAAGGATTGTTTGGTTAATCCTTTTATTTTTGTAATACTTCTTGATAAACTTCTTTTAACTGTTTTCCGACTGTTTTAATATCTTTTTCTTTAGCTTTCTTACTAGCATTATCAGTTAGCAATGGTAGTTCTTTTTCTACTATCTTTTTAGTCTTATCAACAAATTCATCTACATTCTTAGCTTTATAAACGTCTACATCTTCTATAAACCAATCTTTAAATATTTCAATATCTCTTACTAGTATAGGACACTTCATAGCACAAGCTTCAATGATAGGTATTCCTTCTGTTTCTTCTAAAGTTGGAAATAAGAACAAATCACAACCACCTAACGCTTCTTTAATATATTTTTGATCAACATGGCCTGCAAAAGTTAAGTTAGGAAGTTTTGTCTCTACTGCATGTCTTGCATCAGGAGTAGCGGCTGCTAACGGACTTGATCCAAACCAAATAAATTTATAGTCTGGCAATCTCTTAGCTACCTCAACGAAATCAACAATTCCCTTTCTTCTGCTATATATACCAATTCCTACTATTATTTTATCAGTATCTTTATAATTATATCTTTTTCTAAATGATTCACGGTACTTTTTATCTGGTTTAAAGAAATCTAATTCTAATCCATTAGAAATAGCTACTATCTTTTTATCTTTTAGTCCTTTATAACCTTCTAGTATCTTTTTAGAATAAAAGGTTGGAGTAACAATAATATCTCCTAATTTATAACATTTTACTATCCACCATTTAAATAATTTACTAGTTAAATGTCCCCCAATAAACCCATCTTTATAGTCTTCTTCTGTTGAATGGGCATGATAGACTATCTTTATTCCATTTCTTTTTAATTTTTTTGCTAGAAAATAAGACTTTAAGAAATAGGTATTGATATGTGCTATATCGTAATCAGTTGCCTTATAATCTCTTGTATAGTCTACCCTTGCAGACTTTAAAGCTTTTTCCTGATGAAGAATAGCTTTTCCTAAGCCACTTACTCCTATAATTTTCAAACCTTCAGCATATAATAAAACCTTCATAATATCTTCCCTTCTCAAGATGAGTATAACATACTTTTTCTTATAACAATAGAAAAAAAAGTAGAGATTAATCTACTTCTCCTTTTGAAATGATTCTTTAATATTTTTCTTTCCAATATAGAAATAATCATATGGACTTCTATTAATTAAATAACTAGTAGCTCTTTTTAAGAGTTTATCCTTCTTTTCTTGTGTTTGAAGTTTTTTTGTTTCTTCTTCTACTATAGTATCTGTAATATCTGTAACTAATTCATCTCCTATAAGTTCTGGATATTTCACTTCTAGAGAACGATTAAACTCATACATTTGTCTATCAATACTAATCATAGAATTATTAATCTCATAATTTTCTTTAATTGTTTCCATTATATTGTTATTAAACTTTAAATATTCTTCTTCATCATAATGAATATCTACTTGATACATATGACTCTTTAAAAAGTTTTGAAGAAAACCCAATTCAAATTCTTCAGGGACTTCTTCTAACGGTTTATAAAACAATTTAGACTTTACTGGTTCAACATAACTAACATTAGCATAGTTTTTAGCTATTTTCTTTAGTTTTTTATTTATTAGACCTGTCCGGAAAGCTAATATTTAAAATATAAGAAAAACATGATATTATAGT
>CAVLCG010000009.1:0-24191 GCA_963661445.1 bacterium
CATTAGTATAAGATGGTTCAGTAGTAGTCCACCCACTAGGTTCTAAAGTAGTTGGTTTTGCTGGTGCAGCAGCCGTAGATGCTTGTAATTTATAATATCTAGTTACACTATCAGTATCCCTGTATTTAGAGATAGTGATAGTAGCACTAGCTTTTATAGCCATAGATTAGGCCTCTATTTGACAAGTATAAGCTTGAACATTATCAACATCTGTAGCTTTAACTGTTAATGTTTTAGCTGTTGCAGCTAATGTCATTCCCTTATACCATTTAACTGTACCAATACCACTTACAACACCAGCATCTGAAATGGTTTGTTCAACTCCTGCTTTATAAACATGAGCAGTTAATACAGTACTTCCTGAACTGTTCTTGAATACAGTACCATTTGAAGATGTTACAGATATTGTTATAGCATCTGCTCCATTAGCTCCATTAGCACCTTGTCTAGCAACACTATATTGTGGACCACTAGATGTATTATTTGTATAATTAAATACCGTTTTAGTCCATAAATATTGTCCAGCACTTACTGAAGGTGGTGTATTTTGCCATCCACTTGTTGGTGGTGTAGTATTTGAAGTAGAAGCAGCGTACGTAATTGTAGCTGATTTTAATCCATTACCAGTCGCACCAGTTTGTCCAGTAGAGCCTTTAATATTACCAGTATATACCCATTTAGCTGCACTAGCTGCACCTGCAACAGTACACTTATAAGTATTTCCTGTAGATGTATTTAAATATTGATCATTAACTCTAGCATTAGATACACCTGAACCACTAAATATAGTAGCTGTAGTAGATGTACCTGTGATACCTGTACCTGAATACCAAATACTTCCTGCAGCACCTGTACCGCCATTTTGACCTTGTCTAGCAACACTATAAGAAACTGTAGGATCACCACTAGTATAGTTAATAGTTGTTCTTGTCCATAAATATTGTCCAGCTGTAACACTTGGTATAGTCGTTGACCAAGTACTAGTTGGTGGTGTAGTATTTGAAGTTCCAGCTTGATATTCAATTACTGTAGATTTAATTCCTCTACCAGCAGCACCTGTACCACCTGTAGCTCCTGTTTTAGCTACTGCAATTGAGAATTTCTTATTAACTGTGATTCCATCAACAACTACTGGAATTGTTACTTCACAGGCAGCTGATAATGTAGCAGTTAAAGCTAATGTAATTGTTGGTGCAGAAGTACCACTATTTTCTACAGTAGCACTAATACCAGCTGGACAAATTATATCATCAGCATTAACATTTACAACACTACATTGATTAGAACCACAATAAGCTACCGCTTGAGTTGTACATTTAGCTCCTGATGCAGCACCAGAAACCCCTCCAACAAAAGTATATGATTCAGATGTCAATATTACTGAATATGCATCTGTGATGTCAGTGATCGTTATTTGATCAGCAGCTTTAATAGCCATAATTATTCTCCTTTCTAATCATTTAATAATTCACACATAAAAGTTACTTGAGTATCTACATCATCTGGAGTAATAGTATATTTAAATCCACTTTCTGAAATATGTTTATCATCAGCAGCAATTATACCATAAGATTCATCATCTATTCTTCTCCATTTCCATTGTAAATATGCATTATTACCCATAATAGACTTTAGTGTATTTATGTCTGTTATTCTGTCAGATCCTCTATAAATAACTACAGATAAGACAGTTGATGATTGACTATTCTTAAATACAGTACCTCTTGAAGACTCAATACAAAGATTAGTTGTTACTTCATCTTTAACTTGTTCCATTTGGTCTTGTATATCTTTAATAGCCTCGTCAATTGTTTTTGAACCTCCACCCATAGATATAACATCAGCAGAGATCTGTAATCTGTAAACCTTTTTCTCAGGATCTAAAAAATATCTTATAAAATTATTAGAATCTCCTATGGCAAATTGCCCATCATTATCAGCATAAAATCCTCGAGTAGTATTCAGTACAGATTCTTTGACTCCTGAATATATAGATTTTTCAGTTATATTAAACCCACCAATAGTAGCTCCAAAAGCAACCAAATCATCTACTGATACTTTTTCAGCAGTAATAGATTTAGCTACTATAACAGAACCATCTAATTGATTTTGATATTTTTCATCAGATGAAGCTGTAGCTTCTCCAAGAGCATCAACATTTAGTTTATAAAATAAACCGTCTTCACCCTTAACAACAAGTTTATCAGCTCTAATTGTGTTACCTTCTATTAAATCACCTTTAATAGTAACACCAACTAATTCTCCTGTAATTTTACCTTCACTAACAACTAAATCTTTAATAATACCTGAATCAGCAAATACTTTCTTAATAGCTGCTTGACTAATATTAGAAAAGTCTATATTAGCATATTTAGCGTTTAAAGTATTGGTTTCCAATTCATTGATAACAATTTCACTTAAACCTGTAAGTACTCCATCTTCAATTTTGAATGCACTATTAATTATCTTAATATCTGAATCAAAAGCTTCTAATTTGTTTCCTTGGGCTTGTATTTCATTACCTTGTGTCGTAATTTTATTATCCTGAGCAACTAAAGTATTATTGATACTAGTAATATTGTCACCTTGTTCTTTAATTGTATTACCTAAAGATTCTATCTTATTATCTTGAGATTTCACATCATTGTTAATACTCTCAATTTTATCATTTTGTTGTTTTATTTCATTATTATACTGTTTAATAACATTATCTTGTTGATCAATTCTATTATTAGCTTGTAAAATATTATTCTCAACTTGTTTTATATTATTATTAATTTGTATAATAGAGTTTCCTTGTTGTTCAATACTATTATCTAATTGTTTGATAGTATTTCCTTGCTCATCTACTTCATCTTTTAAGTCTTGTACAGATTTGGACCTAGCAGAAGGAGAACTGATATTACCAGTTACAGTTGCTGTGTGATTTTTAAGTAATACTTTTACACGTTCATCATCTTTTGCTTCAACAACAGACTCTACTGGTGTTAAAATGTCAGATCCATCAATCTTTACATATTCTTTACCATCAATTACTTTATACGTACCATTAACAGTAGCCTCTTTAGGCTCTTCTTTTTGTTTAGTTAACTTGACGAATTGATTTATGATATCTTCTGATAAAGCCATTTATAGTTCTCCTTTCTAGTTCCATAATCTTTTAGTAAACACAGCTGTTTCACTTACTTCACAACCGTTTTGACATTTAATTGTCTGGCTTATTACCTTAGCCTTAATGTTAGACAAACTAGCATTCTTATAGTTTAGTCTAACAGCATCACCAACTCTTACTGGGCAGTAACCGTGTTTGTAAGTTACTTGATACTCAACTGATGATAGTGACTCAAGTAAGCTTTGAGCATATTCATCTACCTGTCTTTCAGTAGGTAAACCTGGTAAGTTTGGTTCAGTATCTCTATAAAGAATTTCTCTTCCTCTATTTACGGTTGATGTAGGACTATTGGGATCATCATTAACAATACGAGCAGTGTATGTATTTAATCCTGTAGAGCAGACAACCTCAACCACATTTGGTATTCCATATAAATCATGTTGCATAGAAATCTCAGGATATAAGATTGAACTATTATCATCATTATATGTCCAAACGGGTTGTAATTCTTCTATTTTCTGTTTAGGTGCAAATAGTATTTGTCCTTCATCATCTAAATAGAATTTATAATTAGCTTGAGAAATTAAATCCGAAATATAGCTTAACCATTTTTCTCCTGATTCAGCTACAAAATTATCTTGCAAAAGTTTATCAGATTCAGTTTCTACAACTGGTGCTCTACAATTATTTCTTGTAATTAAATATGCTTGTTTCATGATGTTATCACCTTTTAAAAGCGAATATCCAATAGGCACATCATTTTCTTTTAGTTCTAGTAATGGTGTATAAGAATCCATAGATATACTTCGTACCTTACCATCGTAACTACTAGATGGTGTTTGTACTAAATATGTCCCTAAAGGAAACTTATATGTACCGCCATTTTGACGAGCTACAAGATACACTCTGATGTAACATTCTCCAACTAGGTTATTAGCCTCAATTGTTGCTGAACCAAGTGTATCTGTCTCTTCGTCTCTCTTTAATGAACAGCTTTTGACTGTTGTTAAAGGTCTTATATTCTTCCAAGTATGAGGATCTACTTCATAATATTCAAAAGATTGTTGCATTGATTCTGACCAATCTATCATATTACATTCCTCCCTCTACTCGTTTAATAGTTAATGTAACTGGAATTACCATTTCACGGTGTTTCTTACTTAAAGATACAGATATATTCGCCCAGTATCCTGTTCCTGAAGGTTCTCTTACATAAACATCTTCTGTCCATCTAGATAATCTTCTAAGAGCATAAAGTAAGTCTTGATCTTCAGCAGGTATATCAGTATTCCATGTAGCAGTTTCACCTAATTGAGTTCCATAATAACTTACAGGGTGTTTTCGTCCTGCATACTCAACTAAAGCTACATCAATACTCTTACTTTCTGAAGTATCGACGTTATATGGTAATTTAAGCATTGAACCAGCCCAAGCAACTTCTAGTTTAGAGTTCTCGTCATTAGGATCATAATCAAACTTAGACCACTTCTCTGACCATTGTATTACAATAGCTGGTTCACCAACTTTAACAGCTTCTATATCACAATAAGTAATGAATCCAGTATCATTTGTTTTCGCTACTACTCTGTATCTAGCATAGTCTAATGCTGGATGCGGATCTACCACATATGTATCTTCTTCATTTTTAATACCTGTAGCGATTTCCGTAAAAGTTCCATCATACTCACGTCTGTATACAGATAGTGTACAATTATCAGATAACCTCTGTTTAGTTTCACCATCTTCATCATAATTTTCCATACAATATGGATGTATACTTGCTGTTAAAGTTTCTTTATCTATGATTACATCTCCATAAGGAGCATAACCAACTTGATCAATTACAACGTCAAATGTTTTAGATGTTGTAGCTTCAAGTCCAGAATTCATTGACACTGTAACATTAACTGTATAATTCATATTATTCTGTAAATCTATATTTCCTGGTGTCATTTCCAATAAGAAACGCCATGCATTGGTTTGACCTGTTGGATCATAGTATGTTTGATATATAACATCACCTGGGTTTACTACTTTTACTTCACCTGTATTATCAGCTATACTATATTGATTGTTTGAAACAATTTCAACATAATAACTAATAGGTATTTGTGTAGCTGGTTTAGCAGATACTTTGTAATAAAATGGAAATCTGTTTACTTCATCAATAGATACTCCATCTTTATTTGTCATATCTAATTCTACACTAGGTTGAGCATACATAGTAGCTTCTCTTTCTACAGACCAATCACTGTATTCGTTAGATATACCTGCAGTTTGTACTTTCCATTTAATAGTAAATCCATCCTCTAAACCTTTCCATTCATCGTCATTAGTATTAATAGTATAAACACTAGTATTACTTTGCTCATCTTCAGGTTTAGTATTTTCTATTACTTTATTAAACTCCATAGGTTCTTTATCAGGATGAGCTGCATCAGTTACAGTGATATGTAATCTAGCATATCTTTCTAAAGATCCATCTGTCGCATTGTGTACCCAATATAGATTTAAATCTTCACCTAAAACTGCAGAAGTAACGTTACTCCATGTTGTAGGGGCTGATGGTTTAGAACCAACTTTTAATGATTTGATTTCTGACCAATCAGCTGAATTTCCTTTATCATTAATAGATCTAACTCTGAAGAAATATTCATGACCAGTTTCAATATCAGTAATTAATATTCTAGGTCCTTTACCTTCTTCTGTAGTTTGACTTGATACTTGTGAAGATTTATCAAAATATTCAACATTTGTAGTCCATTGTACTTCATATGTTTTTGCTGTTTTCTCTTCAGGCCATTCTACAAATACATTATAGGATTTATTTCCTTGATCACTGATAGATTGTACACGGAGAGTAGTAATAGTAGTTGGAGCTTTAGGACAAGATTGTTCATTTGAAGTAAAGTTTGTCCAACCACCATATATACTTCCTCTAACTGCTCTACATCTAACTTTATAATAATGACCAGGATCAACCTGAGTAGTATACTTAGCAAAATTTGTCTCTTTATTTATAGATACTTTGGCTGTTTTATACTTTAACTCATCATCTTGATAAATTGCAATTTCGATTGAGTCAGCGTTAATGTCTTCGTCAATATTTGTTAAAGTAACAGTCATAGTATTTGAATTACTTATTTCAACAGTAGGATCTGGTGGTAACGTTGGAGGATTATTTCTGAAATCGTATTCCATGTAAGCCCATTCAGTATAACTTAAGAAATTTCCGTCGTCATCTATAGGCCTAACACTAAATCTACATACATTCCATCCAATTGTGTCTCTCATAGTACATGATGATGCTTTTTGTGCATCTGATGTAGTAACATCCTGTTCTTGCACCATCCATAAGTGTCCACTTGAATCCCATTGTTCCCATCTAGTCTTAAACTTATTATAGTTGTAAGACCAAACAGCTTGCATTTCTCTTTCACTACCTGCTTGTAAACAAAACCAATCTATACTACATTTAGTAATAGATGGTGTTGGTGCAGGAGCAGGAGCAGGTGAAGAAGAACCTGCTGTAATACCTGGCAAAGTAAACAATTGATTAGGATATATCGTTGGTCTACTTCTAGATATTCCATTAGCATCAGCTATTTCGGTCCATCTTGTACCATTACCATAAACTGCTCTGGCTATATTCCAAAGACAGTCACCTCTGGCTACACGCCATTTATCTCCTTCTCTAGGCATACTTAAGTTCTCCTTTCCATTCTAGCAGCTCTAACTAATGTCTTAACTGCCTCTGATACTTCAGTACCATCATCATATGTGATACCGTTAATATTATATGTATCTCCATTTGTATTATTTAAGTTCTTACCTAACTTATCAATCGCAGATACAACTTCTTCACCGCCATTTTGACGATAACCTCTCATTCCTGTACTAATAGCACTTAAATTAGAGAAGACTCCAACTGATGGATTTGTGAACATTCCTCCAATAGCTGCAGCACCAGACTGAACTTCACTCAAGTCTAATACCGGCGTGATTGTAAAGTCATTATCATCTATACCCTCTTCCATAATATTAGAAATTCCAATTATTGCTCTAGATAGACCAATTCTTGCTTTATCTCCAACACTATAAGCTTGAGTATAAACTTTATTTGCATATTCACTAATACCATTAGCAAATCCTTGACCAAAATAAGTACCTAGTTTAAATGTTTCTTTCGAAGGTGAGTTTGAATCAATAGATCTTTTTGCTGCTTCTAATGCTTTCTTACCAATATTGCTTCCAGCATTTGTCGCCAAGTAAACATGATTGTTTATACCATTAGCGAATCCTTCAGCAAAGTATTTACCAGCACTTTCAGCTTGACTAACTGCTCCTGAATCTTTTAATCCTTCAACAGCTTTACCAACTAATTCAACACCTTTATTCTTAATGTCTTCTTTTTTATGTTCTATAGCTTCTATAAGTTTATCTATTAAATCTGTAATAGCATTTACTGCTTCACTCTTAATATCTTGACTATTTAATGCATCAACAAAGTTTCTTAATGATTCCTTGCCAAATGTAGATAACGTATTACTAAATTTCTCTAAAGCTTCTGAATTGAAGTCAGCCATCTTTTGAGCTATTTGTATTACAGTATCTACTTTACTACTAGCAGCATTTAAATCTTCACTTGATGTATTATTTAAACTAGATGCAAAATCAGCAACTTTCTTACCAAAGTCAGCTAATTTATCACCAAGAGCATTAATTTGTTCAACAACTTTATTCATATCAATATTATTTAATTCAGATATACCTTCTAGAACACCTACTGCAGATTCTACTACAGCAATCTTCTTATCATCAAATCCACCATCAGATAATGCTTTAGCAAATTGAGCTACACCAGTACCTAATTTTGGGAAGTTTTGTGCAAATGAACTTAGGTCTTTTTCACCTACAATCTTTTGCCATACTCCTCCTGATGAAGGTATAGAATTTGAAACTTCTACTAAAGATTTTAGACACTTACATGCTGTATCTATAACTTGGGCTGTTGAATCAGTAAATCCATTATCACTTAATGTCTTAGCAAATCCTGAAATACCTGAAGCTAAAGCTGGTAATTTGTTTCCAAAATCTTCTATATTAATATCGCCAACTAATTGTTGCCAAACACCACCACTAGCAGGCATTTCTTTGGCTGCTTCAGCTAATGCTTTAATACCTTCACAAGCAATTTTGATCATATTAAGGTTGTCATCAGTAAATCCTGATAAATTATTTACAAAGCTACTTAATCCAGTACCAAGTGCACCTAATTTACTTCCAAGATCATCATAATTAATATCTCCAAGTAAT
The DNA here is from genome assembly GCA_963661445.1 of bacterium. Lineage (GTDB taxonomy): Bacteria > Bacillota_I > Bacilli_A > RF39 > UBA660 > Onthousia. The sequence continues at coordinate 8,429 of CAVLCG010000009.1, forward strand.
TTACTACCAAGAGCATCAATTAATCCACTTGTTGTAAATGCTAACAATGCATCTGAAAGGTTCTTAGCTCCTTCTAAAGCTTCTGGCTTAACAATAGATAAAGTCGTTATAAATGGCATTGCATTTGTTATGAATTTAGATAATTCAGTACCTAAATCACTAAATGATTGTCCACCACTTAACCAACTTGTAACTGCTTCAACTAAATTAGCTCCAGATAACGCTAATATAGATGCCGCCAGATATTTAGCTCCATTGATAACATTCTCGTTAACTGTTTGAGCTCCAGCAATAAATGGTGTAACTGCTGTCATAAAGTCTGATAACTTTTGACCTATATTAGGTAAATTATCAGCTATACCACTAGCAAATCCTCCAACTAAATTTCCTAGTATTTTACCAATAGCACCAGAGATTTGTTCTAATACTGGTAAACCTTTATCTAAGAAAGATTGTAATTGAGGAAATTTATCCATAATAGCTCCAACACCAGTTGCTAATACGCCAATGACTGTAATAACTCCCACTAATCCTAAAATAGCTCCATCTGCTATAACTGCTAATGGTGCTACTAAAGAAATAGCTACTAAACATTTTGTCATTTTAGTCATAAAATCGGTTAATAGTTCAGCTTTATCTCTTGCATTCTCAATATCGGACATACCTGCTAATGCCGCAGTGAATGCTAATAATGGTACTACCATTCCTGTTAAAGCCACTATACCAGCTGCTATAGCCACAGCTCCAATACCGGTAGTTGCTATTAATCCTATAGCTGTTAAAGGTATTAATAATAAAGTCATAACACTAGCTAATAAAGATAATGCTTTAACATTTTCCATAGCATTTTGAACATTTAATGCTGACATACCAGCAAGAACTGCAGCAAATGCTATAAGTGGTATAACCATAGCTGTTAATGCAACAATACCAGTAGCAATATTACCTTTTGGTACTGATCCAATAAGTGTTAAACCAGCAAGTAATAAAGTCATAACTGTCATTAAAGCTGATAATGCTTTAACATTCTCTATGGCCCCTTGAACATTTAAAGCAGACATACCTGCTAATACAGCCCCAAAAGCAACTAATGGTACAACCATAGCAGTTAAACTTAATATACCAGTTCTAATATTCTTTGTAGCTGTTTTATTAAATTTCATTTTACTTAAAATAGCCATAACTCCACTCATAGCTAATAGTAATAAACTAATAGCTCCAGCAGATGCTATTGCTCCTTCGGGGTTTGTAAAATGACTTAATAATCCAATAACTGTAGCTAAACCAGCAACAACTAATGTTAATTCTGTTAGAATAGCTAAAGTACCTTTTGAAGGTTTTAAGTTGCTAATTGATTTAATAACTACAGCCAAACTTAGTAACATCGCTCCAAGAGACTCGGCAGCATTCTTTAATTTACCTGAATCTAAGAAAGATAATCCAACCAATGCTACAGATAACATTGATAACATAACTGTCATTGTAATCAAAGTACTCATAGCTTTTTCACCCGGATTGAAATTCTTAGCAGCTAATAGTAATGCTGACATAAATAATGATAAAGCTCCAACAGCTTTCAAACCGTTCTTTGCTTTTTCAGGATCTAATTGTCCTAACGCCCAAACAGCTGCTCCCATGACAGCAATAGTTGTAGCAACACCAATTAAAGTTGTACCGTGAAATGATGCGCTTTTCTTAGAAATAGCAATTAAAGCTACTACATAAGCTGACAATATTCCAATACAAATTAATCCTTTAGTCATAGCTTCAGGATTCATATTAGATACTAATTTAGTTACAGTGGCTAGTAATCCAATTGCAGCGACAACCATTAATATTGAGGCTGAAACTTTAACCATTTCAGTTCCTTTAAATATTTTAGATATACCCATTAATGCTGTTAATAATAATAGGAATGTACCAACAACTTTAATACCATTTTTAAAATCTTGGTCTGTTAATCCACCAGCAAGCCTCATTGCAACTGTTAATAGTAATAGTGCTGCACCAACAGCAATAATAGTATTTGCTGCTTTGTTTAAACTTTTGTCAGATATTTTATTTAATGCTGTTATAGCACCAAGTAAAACTAACATAGCTCCAAATACAGCCGCCATTTTGATCATATCTTCTTTTTGAACTTTTGACATTTGTTTTAATGCAACAGCAATTAACAACATAGAAATAGACATTTTTGTAAATACCTTACTCATCTTTTCTACATTCTTTGTACCTTTTAATTGATTAGATACTTTACCCATAGCTAATAATAAAATAGCCATAGCTCCAGCACAAGCAATTAAAGCTGCAATTGCTCCTAACATTTTATCACTATCAATTTGTCCAACATTCTTTAATGCCTTAGACATTACAAGCATACCTAAGGATGTACCAACAATAACTGCTAGTATCTTAGCTACATCAGGTAATTCAACATTACTTAAACGTTTAGAGAATATAGCTATTAAAACAACGAACGCTGCTAAAACACCACTAACTACACCAAGAGCAATAGCTCCTTGTTTTAATTGATCGGCTGGTAATTTAGCTAATACCCATAATGAAGCTGCTAATATACCAATAGAAAGTGAAATACTTTTAATAATATTTGCAGTAGCATTTAACTTCTTACTTTTAGCGTATTGCAAAGCTGCTGCTCCAAGATTTTCTAGTCCTTCACCTAATCCATTTAATAAATTAGTAATACCAGTAATAGGTCCGGTTAGTTTATCAATGATATTCATCATCTTTTTAGCCATACTAATTACACCGACACTGATACCAACAGCGATAACATTACCTAAATCTATTTGTTTGAATAGATCAATAAGTTTATTACCAATACCTTTGGCCACATCAAATACAGATAATGATTGGCTCTCCATACCACTAATTAAACCAGTAATTAATAAAGCACCAACTGCAACAAATCCACCAACACCTAATAGATTAATTAAACTTCCAGCAATACCTTTAAATATACTAAATAATGATGGTAATTTACCTTGAACACCACCAATCAAACCTGCTATAAGGAATCCACCTATAGCAAAGAATACTGTAGAAGGTGAATGTATACCAAGTATCTTACAGAACCATTCAATAATTTTATTAGCTATTTCTGAAATGGTAGAATATACTTTTCCAGCACCATTCTTTAATCCATTTACTAAACCTTCGAATATGTATTTTGGTACGTTATCTATGTTTTTCAAATTTTCAGTCCAAGCAAATAAAGAATCAGAGAATTTCTTGAATCCTTCTTTCATCTTATTTAAATAACCCATGATGACTTCATTAGACTTTATCCAATCTTTAACTGCTATACATATTGATCCGATCCATTTAACAAATGCAACTAAAATGTTAATTGCTGATTTGCCTAATTGTACAAATGTATTATTAGAGGTAATCCATCTATCAAATTTAAATATAGCTTCACCTAAGACTGCAGTAACATCTAATATTGTCAAATTAAATGCCCCTAATATTTTATTAATAATTGTTAAAGCTAACTTAAATCCTCCTGCTACCAGACTAGTTAACAAATGTATAATCGAGAATAAACCTTTAAATGTACTTGTTAATTTGTCAGCATTCTTTTCAACACGATCTCTAATAAGAACTGTGAATTTATGTAATGCTGCAATTAAATCAAACAACTTCTCTGGATTCACATCAAATACTTGACTGAATGCAGAGGCTACTGATTTTAATACACTAACCAAAGTTAATCCAATATTCTTGATAGAGTTAAGAATTAAATATCTTGTACTAAAAGCAGATGTATCTTTACCTTTATCGTCTTGTGTAATTAAATCCATAAGTTCTTTTAAAGGTATACCTGTTTTCTCAGCCATTTTCTTTAATTCATTTAAAGCACTAATTTGTTCATCAGTCATACCCATATTACGTAATTGTTCATCAGATAAGTTCTCTAGATTTTCAGCTAATTGTTGAGTAGCTTCAGCTGTTTTAGTTGTAGCTTCTGTATAATTATCAGCATATCTAAAACTATTACCTAATCTCTCATTTACCATATTTTGAGCATGGTAGAAATTATAACCAGCATCTTCAAGTAATTTTTGTCTATATGGTTGATTTTTCCACTTACCATTTATGATTTCGTCAACTAATTTTTCGTAATCTTTTACAGCCTCTCCTGCTTTATTAAACGTGTCTACTGCATTCTTTACAGGTTCTGTGGCTGAACTTAATATCTTTTTGATTTCTTGAATTTTATCTATCATTCCAGCTAATGGATTGTAACCCAAGAAATTCTTATCTGTAAATAATTTATTTAAACCTGTTAAAAAGTTATTAATTCTATCTGTAATATCTTTCGTAATAGGTTTTAAATCTTGTCTAATTTCATTGATTCTTTCTCTCACACTATTTAAGAATTTAATTAGTGGAGCGTCTTCTGCAATAATAGGTTCATAGAAATCAGCACCAATTTTAGCAAGAGCAGCTCTGATGTTTGATATAACACCATTAAATGTTTTGTTAGCATCTTTAGCATGTTCACCAAATGCATCATCCATTGCTTTTGCAAATGTATCAAAGTCAATCTTACCTTTAGATACCATATCTCTGACTTCTGCTTCAGATTTACCCAAAGCTTTACCTAATGTAGCTGCTGCATTCATACCTCTTGAAGATAATTGAAGTAATTGTTCACTCATTAAACGACCATTACCTGCAACTGTTGTATAAATTTGACCGATCTCTTCATACGAACTGTTGGTCATTGCTGCTACACCAGATATACCTCTTAATGCAGCCCTCATTCCATCTCCAGCTTCTTTACCTGATGCAACTAACTGAGCAGCTACTGAAGCAGCCGCATCTAAACCATAAGCAGTTGATTCAACACCATAGTTAACGTCGTTCATGATATCTTGTAAACGTTTGTCAGCATCAGAATAATCTTTTAATAAACCTTTAATTTGGAATCGAGCATTTTCAATCTTTGTGGCTCTTGATTTACCACCTTCGACAATTCCTCCTATACTAAAACTACTTACTTGCTTAGCAAAATTCATAGCAGCATTAGTAAGGTTTTGTATAACTGTCATCCCAACTATACCTGTAGTTGAGAATCTCTTTTCTAAAGCAGCAAGACTGTTTTCCATGTTTGAAAAAGAAATAGACTTTGATGCCTTGCTTACTTCTTCAAGTCCTTTGGAAGCACCAGTTAAATTTAATTTAGCTTTTAATTTATCTAGCGTTGATAATGAAGTTTTAACATTAGTTTCAAACTGTTTATTATCAAAACGCATCTCGACGACTTTTTCATCAATCGTTTTACTCATAACTTAGTAACCTCCTCCCATGCTTCATCAGCAATTTTATCAAATACAGGTCGGATAGCCGGATTTATGTAATCTCGGCCTTCTACCCAACCACCATTACGGGTTCCATGCCCTGTTTGTAGAATTATGGCTATCGGAACACCCTTATTAACATTAGAATTTTTGAAAGTAATCGATACCGAATCTTTCTCATGTGTGATTTCATAATACCACGAACTTGCAGTCAAACCAGAATCTTTAGGAGTTGCAGACGAAAGGGCTTCAACACCTTCTCGTCCATAACGATCAAGATCACCTAGTTTTACAACATTTTTTAATCTCTCAAGATACCCATTTAAGTTTGAGAAATCGCCCTTTTGTCTAAAAGTTATCATAATTTACTCCTATTATCCCTTTGAATTTAGTTTCTTTCTACGTGCAGCATTTAATGCAGCATTTCGATTTGCCAACTCTCTCCTACTCATTTTCTTAGGAGGAGTATTCTTTACATTGCATACTCTAATAAGAGTCAATAATCTATTCAAATGCCATTTTTGACATTCCATAGGAATATTAAGACTAATCATCCAATAATAGATTAATTCTGATGTAACTATCTCACGACTTTTCGGAGAATGGTCCTCACGAAATGTTGTGGCGGTCATAGGTAAATCTATATAATGATTAATCTCTTCAATATTAGCATTTGTCAAAGAATTATAGACAAGTGGATCTACATTTTGTGTAATCGTCATACACTTTATATAATCAATTGTTTCAGCTACTGTTTTAACATCTTTAGTGAGAAATGGTTTACCGCCATTTTGACTCCCACTTAGATAGAGATACAAGAGAATGTTCTAACTGAAGTTTCTTCTCTGGCACAGTAATAAACTCCTGTGTCTGATTGTTAAATAATTCAGTAGCTGGTATAGTTAATAATAACATTTCTCTTATCTCCTATCAATTGATTATTGGTTTACTTCTGTTGAATTAGCTTCTGGTAATTTTGGCATACCAGGAATACTATTTAAATCAACATCTGATATATCTATATCTGGTGGTATAATACCTTGAACAAATTTAGCAGCTTCATCAGCATTTGTAGCTAATTCCATGAATAATGTAGAGTATGCTTCTGTTTGAGAGAAACCAACTGATAATGGCTTACCGTTTTCATCAACTTTCATAAATCTTCTACCATCAGCACTCTTTTCACCATATGCTTTTAATAGAATTTCTTTAAAGAATTTAATTATAGTTGGTGTGTCTTGTGCCTCGATTATTCCTCTAATTTTATCAGCTAGACCTCCTGTTGTTCCTAACTCCATTTCCATAAGTTCTGCCTTAGTTAAGTTAAATAAGAACTTTTCCTCTCTTTCTGTTCCATTGAAATCTGTGTATTTAATAGTTTTTGTTAACATAATTTATTCTCCTCTCTAAATTTAAAATTATAAAAAAAAGGAGGTGTCAGCTTAACGCTGCAACCTTCCTCTATTAAACATTAACTACCCTTCAGGATTTTGTGTTTTAAATAGTTCAACTATTTCTGAAGGTAATGGTAATTTTGCTTCAGCTGAATCTGTACCATATAACATTTCTTCTAATTTAGCTAATTTAGTAGCATCTACTTTTGTAGAATCTATTGTTAATATAGCTGTTGGTTTTAAACCTGGTACTTCTACTGGTGTTGTAGATATTTCCCAAGAGAATGTTATAGCTTCTGGACTATCATTTACTGTAGCATAAGCTTTTTCTGATGCAGCAGCTTTAGCTCCATATACTAAATGAATTTTGTATCCAGCTTCTGGATCATCTTCATTTCCAATTTTTGTTTGATATGACATACCAAACATTTTACGTGTTTGTTGACCAGCAACTACACCTGCAGCTAGACTAGCTTCTCCATTGCATTCAGCGAATTCATCTGGATATGTATAAGCTTCTACTGTAGCTCCAAAGTCTTCTGCTGATATAAGATTTAAATATTTGATATTATCAGCATATAGTGGTGTAGCTTCAGCTCCTGATGGAGATTCAGTTACTCCTGTTAATCCATTCCATACAACACCTTTGTCATATTTCTTTTCTTTAGAGTTATATGGATACAATACACCTTTACTTACACCAGTTTCGTAAGTTCTTTCGTCTGTTTTATCCCATACTAATTTAGGCATAATTCATTTCCTCCTTTTAATAATATAATCTAATAAGGTCGTGATTAAGATTATCTGCAACATAGTGTCTTTCTAATCTTGAATATGGCAACTCAAGAATTTTCTTGATCGCTGGGTTGTCAGGATCTTCATCAATTACAATCACTTCGTATACATTATGAGATGTATACTTACGATCATCAGCATGTCTGCTGTCAATCTCACTTCTAGAATATCTGATTGCAGGATACTCCATTTTTAAATTTTCAGGAGGTTGATAATAAACATGTTTAACACCTAGACACTCCTCTAATAAATTTTGAAGATCTAATCTATTTCGTGTCACAGCCATTATACACACCCCCTAAAGTTAATAATAAACGAGGGTACTTAACTTCAGTATTTGTTACTTTCCATTTAGTACCCATCCAGTTAACATAACGTATATGTTGAAAGTTCTCATTAGCATATGGGTCAGCTACAATACTAATTATGTTGTTAACAACTATGTCGTCATTAACTTGACCATTAGATTGATAACGACTAGCATTACTAGTGATATCACCATAATAGTCTTTTTCAATAGTTGTTGCTTTCCAATAACCAGGTTCTTTTTCAACAGTTTTTATGTAACCAACTTTACCAAAGAATTTTGCCATAGCTAAATCCTCCTTTTAGAAACTACCCTTCAGCATTTTCCTTTGATTGATCATCATTTTTAACTTCTTCTGCAGCTTTCTTTAATACTATTGCAGAATAAGGAACAACTAATGCACCAGACATTCTTGTTTCCATTAAGTATTTCATTTGGTTGTAATCTATATCGAAATCATCGAATAGGTTAACAGATCCACCTTTATCAGCACCAGCTGTATAATCAGCCATATTAACTATGATACCAACTATATCTTTATAAGCTTCTGCTTCCATTTCAGGTATAGTTACTATTTCATCAACTCTTAAAGCTAATGCTAAAGCAGCTATTGATTCATATATTCTTCTACCATTTTGGTCTTCGATTAATAACATATCTGTTAAGTAATCTTCTGTTGTGAAGAATGTTGGTGTTCCAGAACCTTTATAATCTTTTCTAGATCTAACAGCAGCTCTTATGATACCTTTTGTGAAAGAATCATTTGCAGATTGGCTGTTACCTGTTTGTTTGTAATCTCTTCCTTCAGTGATTGTATATTTGATTGTATACATATCATCATCTTTGATTATAGGTCTAATATTTTGTTCGTTGATTTTGTTAGCATCAGAAACGTTTCTACCATCACCTAATAACATAGCTAAAGCTAATTCTTTATCAAGTTGTTTTCTCATTTCTCTCTTTTGCCAAGCAACTACGTCGAAGTCTGTTATATCTATAACATCATCTCTGTCTATTTCATTTTTGATATAAACAGTTGTTGGTGTTGTAACACGGTTTAATACCGCCATTTTGATGTCTACTTTTTTGCTTCCTTTAACATAACCTTTAGCTCTAGCTTCTGGTTCTGTCATTCTACCAAATGTAGTTTTAACTCTTGAGAATGGAGTATGTTTAACTCTATTCATAACTTTAGCAACCCAAGAATTATCTTTTTCGATCATTTTTGGTTCTTTGTAAAGTTCTGTTGCTTCTGGGAATAATTTACCAATATCTGTAATATTCTCTATAGCAGCATGTTCAATAACGCTCTCTTTTAGAGATCCGTATTTTTTTGCATCTGTTATGGCATTAGCCAATATTTCTGAGTGTTGTAACACTTCATCTTTATTTTCATTATCAAAAACATTATGTTTCATATCGTCTTCTCCTTCTTCATCATTATTTTCTTCATCAGACTCTTCGTCTGGTAGGTCTTCTTCACTATGTTGTAAAGCTTGACCGATCATGGCATAAACAACATTCTTTTGCTCTTCATTTAGAGTTTCGAATACTTCAGCCATAGTTTTTTTATTGTTGTCAACTCCTTCGTTGTTTTGCTCTTCTTTTTTGTCTTTGTTTTCGTCCATGTCAGACTCTCCTTTCTTACCTTCTGGTTGTTTGTCTTTTTTGTCATCGCTATGTTCAATGACTTCTATATGTTCATTATTATAGATAATTCCCTCTTCTTCATCGTCGGCACCAGTATCACTATGTGCGATTACTGTATCGATATAAGCTCCAGGATTTGCCCCGGCTAATACTAAACTAACTTCTCTTATACAACCATGCATTACATTGTTCTTTAGAGTCTTTAGTTTATTAGCATATATAGACAATTTGTCTACATCACCATTAGCTACTAGAGATTTAGCTGTCTGACCAGATTCAGTCTGATTGAATTTACAATATGCGTAAACTCCTTCATCTCTATTTTCTAATATAGCATGACCAAGGACTTCATTAACATCATCGTGTTGATGATTCCAAACTAATGGTACTTTTTGACCATCATTTTCAATAAAAGCATCTTTTAGGATAGTTCTACCATCTGAACATTTAATGTTATTTCTAGTAGCCCATCCACTGAAATCATAATCCTTACTCAACTGGATATCCTCCTTCCTCATTAATATTTTCTATACCCTCATTGGCGCCTGGTAATTCATTAGATCCATGATTTAAATTACTGTTTATTAACATATCAGCTCTAGGATCATCTGAAGGTTTTCTTCCAACAATCTGTCTGAATTCATTAGATGTCATTATTTCATTTCTTGTGAATTTGTCTGCTATCTCAGCAAGCTTCTCAGAAGAAACTAATTTGAATGGATCTCTAAAGTATTCTATAGATTGTCCTTGAGATCTAGCTGTTTTTGTTAAAAACTTTCTCTTCATCTCATCTGCTAATGCAGCGACAATAGGTTCGATAGTACGTGAATAGTAATTTAACATAGTTTGTTCGTCAGCTGTTCCATCTAATATTGTTTGTGTTATACCTAACTGGCTGTATAGCATACTCGTTAAGTATTCGACTTGCTTTAATAGATTGTTTTCAACCGCACGATTTAACTGTGTAATCTTTTCTGTACCATCGGTATAGGCTATACCATATTTTGAACCAGCCAACTGATTTTCAATATCTTTACGTCTTGCTTCTGCTTGAGCTTTTCTAGCTGGTGACTTAACTACATAAGGTAATTGTATAATTAAGTCTAATTTACCAGAACCAGATTGCTCATCAATAGCATCCAATAAGTTTAATTTTCTTATTAAACGTTGAAGAGTTGAACTAGGTTCATTCATGATTGCATATAAAGGATTTTCAACAATAGCTACTATACTTTTAGGTAAAGTAACTTCTTGTTTAATACCTTTATTGTCATTATAGATTTCAACTGTTACTTCTCGAGGATACCAAGCCGTAACTCTACCTACTCTTAATGATAATATATCATATCCAGTAGTTTCAAATGGATTGCCTTTAGTATCAACTGGCACTAAAGCGACACATCCTTCATCAAATAATGACATTATTGCATCTTGAAAAAATGCCCTTGAAGTCTGATCTAAATTAGCCTCTAAATGTAAACAATTGTCAAGACATGATTCTCTATAACTAGCAAATCTATCTTCACTGTCCATATTACAATGTCTAATATCGATCGCGGCCACATCAAGAGCAATTCTATTAAATACAGTAGTAATTATTGAACGTTCATTACGAGTAGATAGTCTTACTCTATCTGGTCTATAATATGAACCTCCATAACTACCATAATTATAGGCGGAAGCAGGAGTTTTATTTTGGAATGCGTTCCAAGCATTTTTAAACCTAGAACCAATATTTAATTCCATAATTTAACCTCCTATCTTTTTGCATTTCTATTTTCAGAACTCTTAGATACTGCAACTGATAATGGATATCCTAGAGTTGATGCTACCCAGTTTGATCCCATAGCACTTACTATACGACCATGACCTGCAGCTCTAAAACGATTATAATTTCCTGCTCCTAAAGGACCAAATAATATAGTCTTAGCTACGCTTTTTCCTACAGAAGTAGTTCTTACATAATCTTCTCTATTCTTATCACGTTTAGTATACATGTTGAGTTTCTTTTGAGTATTCTTTAATTTACGATCTTGTCCATAAGACAATTTCTCTTTACCACTATATTTCTTAGTTAACTTTTCCATCTTTTTGGCATATTTCTTTTGACCATGAGAACGATATGTATAATCAACACCTTTATTATAGGCTCTACGCATACCCCATTTCATACCTAATACACCATAGTGATATAATTCATCAGTGTTTTGATATTTCCACATTTTAAATATTCACCACCTTATTCAAAAGCTTCACGATTAAGTTTATATGCTATATAAGCATCCATAGTGGCTGCAACAGCATCAATCTTTTCGTCATATCTTTTCTTGTATAATTTTCTATTGCCATTAGTATCCTCTAACGTAATACAGTTACCCATTGCAAAAGTCATAAGCTCCTCATCAAAATATAGAAGTCTATCCTCTGCTAACTTCTTCAATTCACCTAATGGAACTGATTCTGTTTTAGCACCTTGTATTACTTTTTCGATACCAAATGGTCCGTTTTCTCTTTCCCATCTTTCAACGAAATCTTTTGCATTATAAGGGTCATAACCAAAACATCTTACATCGTAATCTCTTTCAACAATATGCTGATCAAGATCTTCATATACTTCCATCATATTCAACACAGTACCAGGCATAACAATAAGACTTCCTTCTTTTATGAATTCTTCATATTTTAACCTCATAGCTGGTTGTAATTTCATTAAAGTACGTTCTGTAATATAGTTTCTAGTTTTAATACCGAAAGCATTCTTTGCTAGTGGAAAGAAGAATGAAAATGCACAGAAGTCATCACCTTGCGAAAGGTCGGCTCCTAATGCACACGGCATTTGCCAATAATCACGTTTCCTATGTTTTAAAGTTTCTTCATATGTAAAGAAATATGTATAACCTTCCATAGGAATACCAAAACGTTTAGCTAAAATATCGTTACGAGTGGCAGGTGCCTTTTCGGCTCTGTCTACATCTAATTGATATGTTTCATAACTAACAGTTTTACCTAAATTAGGATTTGCTTTAGGCCACATGTCCGGATCTGCAACCTCATCAATACTATCTAATTTATACCACCATATAGATACGTGTGGGTTAATGTAATCTCCTTTAAGAATATCCATTAATTCCATTTTAATCGTATCTCCAGGACCATTACGAACAGTTCCTTCAGAACTAACCGCAACAATCAGATAATCTTCATTTTTAGAAGCACCTTGTTCTAGTGCACCTATAACATCTTCACGAACATCTCCTGATAGCCACTCATCGACAGTATTAATTCTACTATTTAAACCTTGTAATTTATCAATTGTCATAGGTCTAATTTCACATAGAGATCCTGTCAAGAAATTCTCTATACCTTTTTTAGTAGATAACAATTTAGGTCGATTAGCTTTAGAACCAGTAGTATTATTTAAACTACCTTCAGTTAAAAACTGGAATAAAGGTCCTTTAGCACGAGTAATAGCAGTTCTCATAGGAGATAGAACTTCTTCTGCTTGTTTCATTGTAGGAGCAGTATGAACCTGATGAGTAGTACTAGTATCAACATTAAGATAATAACTTTGTATATAAGACTCATATTGTGATTTTGCAGCACCTCTGGCTATTATTAAGTATTGTTTATTAGTAAGTCTTTTTCTTATACGTTTATTTTCATAATGACCTCCATGACCGTCTATTGATGGTACATATACACTTCTATCGACATAATAGTACCAACCGAATATTTCCTCAGCCCATAATTTGAATGAATCTAAAAGTCTTAAATCACTACCATCAGTAAGTGTTAACTCTGATTCACAGTATTCTATGAAACCTTCGACAGCCTGATCATCATACCATATCCCAGGGTTGTCTATTAAAGCATCTATACGATTCATTTCCATAGATATAGTTTCGCACACTGGGATTTCACCTCGAATTACGGCATCACGAAACATGCCATAATATTTCGGTGTAGCAGTGTTTGATAATGCCATGATAATTCTCCTCTATTTCTTCTTTTTGTTATAATTAGATGTTGCTTCTTGAACAGATCTAACAGCTTCATTACGCATTTTATTTTTTGCTTTTTTAGCAGCTGATGAAGTCTTATTAGCGTCATCTAATAAATCATTAAATTTATTTGTTATTATTCTTGTTACGACTTTCTTACCAGCTTCTTGTGCAGCAGGTGCAATTACATTATTCATAAGTGATTTAACAAATTTTTGACCTCTGGAAATATGTTTAACTTCCCTCGGTGTGGTTAATTGTGCGTAACTTCTTTCGAGATTTAATCTATTGATTTTCTCTCTTAATTCAGCATCAGACATTTCTTTAACGCTTTTTTGTTGATTTGTTTTTACAGAATGTTTCTTAACAATCAACTTTTTACCAGTAACTTTAGCATATTGTGTTGCTAATTTATTGGCTTTTCTACGACCTGCAGGCGTTAAAGTACCATCGGCATTTTGGTATCTTCTGACACCCCATTTCATGCCTAAAATTCCATGATGATAAAGTTCATCAGTATTTTGATATTGCCACATGGCTTACACCTCCTCATCGTCACTTTCAGCTTCAATATTTAATCTTACCGCTAATTCTTGTATAGTTCTTTCCATAGATTCGAGGATAGCACTATTAAGTGGTGGATCAAATAAAAGCCTAACTCGTAAATAAGTATAAGATTTGGCTGCAGATAATTTATCTTTATCAATAAATTCTGTCCACAACGCAGTCTTATCCTCAATTTGAAAACCTTCTTTACCAACTCCAAGTTGACCAAGAACCATAAGTATAGTATTTATATGTATGATAATATCTGTATCAAAATCAGTACAACTCTCAGAAATGCCTAACATCTTTTTAATTGAAGTTAAGATACTTAATTTAGAATCTACAACTTCTTCTTGATTGTTAACATTATCTTCCATACTTATACCTTTCTTATTGAGATTTTGATAGCACTATAATGAATTTCTTCATACAATATCCATCGATGCCCTGAGACGTTGTTATTTTATAAAAGTCATCAGTTGAATTTTCTAAGTCTATCACAACTTCTGCCGACTTATCAATGATACACAGTACTTCTGAATCTTTATTAGATTCACTACGTACATTAAGTCTTGCACAACCTTCAACTTTACCTGTAACGACAACATGTTCTTCAGTAATAGTAGCTTCCGCTTCTTGAGCTGGAGATTCACTTAATTCTACAACTTCGTCTATTGGTATTTGTTGGTCATGTTGCTGATTTTTCTTTCTCGAAAAACCTGAATAATTTTTGTGTGACATCGTCAATCCTCCTTTCAATGCCTCCAAGGGCAAGTATCATTTTTTGTTCTTATAATAGGACCTCTTGGTAAGCGATCCGTATTACCATAATGAATTGCTTGGTGAGTATCATATGATGTACAGACTAGATACTCAGGGTTTAGAAGAAATTCTGTTTTGTTTAAAATATCTTCCTTTGTTAATGGATTAATATGATGAATATATATTTTACCCGGAATTTCTAAACCTGGAATAGCAAGATCACATCCGTTATCTCTAACAATAATATCATCTCGCAAATGTTCCCATTCTTTAGATTTGTAAAACAATTGATTCAAATATCGATCAAATCCAAATGTGTCTTTTCCGACCTGTCCTGCTATTCTTAAATATTCATAACGTTCCTCAAAAGTTGGTAAACGTATTAATTCAGAATATCGTCTAATAATCTTCGGGTTCATCAGGATCTCCGTGACCACTATAACGCTTCATAGCATTAATAGCATTTGCATAAAGTTCTTCAACACGCTTAGCTGATTGCAATGCTTCAGTCTTTGCAGTAATAAGATCTTTTTGCTTCTCCAGAATTTCCTTTTCAATACGTTCTTTAGAAGAACCTAATTTAAGATAATGAGTAATAACTTGTGAGGATGCTGTACCATCTCTCAATTGTTGCTCTGCCAATTCTGTGGCTAGATAAATCAATTGATTTTCTCGAGCTTCAGGAGTCAATGCTGGTCGGATGCTATTAGACTTCTTTTTAGTAGTTTCTTTTACATTAGCCACATTTATGTCTCCTTTCTTTACACTTAGGCAGTGTTTTATTAAACTTTAGGTACCCTTTGGAGTGACTTATAGGCAGACAATAATATATTTCTGGTTTAGAAAGGAGAATAAACATAGCATTATCTCACTCAGGAGGTTTTTTTATGGCTTCCGGTAGCCGTTCTCTAAACCTATAAATCACTCTAAAAGGTATCTAAAGTAAAATTAATAACTAAAAATAAGACCCCGGGAAATTAG
>CAVLCG010000010.1:0-23583 GCA_963661445.1 bacterium
ATAATAAAGAAAAAGAATTAGACTTTTCTATATTTGAAAGTTCTAATTCTAATGTGCCAATTTTATATACAAACAATAATTTATCTTCAGTATTATCAGGTATTTGTCACCCTAATGGTCTATTCCGATAAATTTATACTCCGTCCATTTTGAAAAATAAATTGCTAATTATAAATAAATGTTATATAATAAGCTTATCTTCTTTGGAAAAAGTATATTTTTAGATTCTATTTAGAGAAAGTATGGTTGGTGAAAATACTTATAGAAAAGAAAATAGAAGACATCCATCTAACAAAAGAAGCGTTAAACCACGATATGGTTATTAGAGTATAAACTAAGGTGGCACCACAGGAAATCCTGTCCTTAATAAGTGTCATCTTTTTATTTTAAGGAGGAAATATTATGATACAAAGACCAAAAGGAACTAATGATATTTATGGAAGGGAAGCTAAGATTTGGAAGTGTGTAGAAGCAGCTATTGATCAAGTTATGGAAAAGTATAACTATAACTATATAAGAACACCTATTTTTGAATCTAGTGAATTATTTCATAGGGGAATAGGGGCTACTACTGATATTGTTACCAAAGAGACTTATGACTTTGTAGATAGAGGGGATAGACACCTTTCTTTAAGACCAGAAGGTACAGCTGGAGTTTGTAGAAGTTATATAGAAAATAAAATGTATGGTGATGCTAATCAACCGGTAAAAGTTTATTATAATGGAACAATGTATCGTTATGAAAGACCACAATCTGGAAGAGATAGAGAGTTAACTCAATTTGGTATGGAGATACTTGGAAGTGATGATCCACTAAGTGATGCAGAAATAATATCAGCAGCTGTAAATATCTACAAACTATTAGGACTAAAAGAAATAAAAGTTAATATCAATAGTTTAGGAGATACTGCTTCTCGTAATACTTACCGTGAAGCTTTAGTTGAATACTTTAGACCACATATTGATGAGTTTTGTGATGACTGTAAAGAAAGATTTCTAAAGAATCCACTTAGAATATTAGATTGTAAAGTAGATGCTGATAATGAGATATTAAAGAATGCTCCTAAGACAATTGATTATTTAAATGAAGAATCAAAAGAAAGATTTGAAAAAGTAAAAGACTATCTTGATATTATGCAAATAGATTATGAAGTTAATCCAAGTATTGTTAGAGGACTTGATTATTACAATCATACTGTCTTTGAAATAGAAGCAAAAGTAAAAGGCTTTGGAGCTAATAATGTAATAGGTGGCGGTGGTAGATACAATGGTCTAGTTAAAGAATTAGGAGGACCAGAAACACCATGTATTGGTTTTGCTTCAGGCATTGGTCGTTTAGTAATGGCTCTAGAACTTGAACAAGCTAAATTACCAATTGTAGATAGTGTTGACTTATTCTTAATGTATGTTAATGAAGATGAGAAAAAGTATGCTGTTTATTTAGCTCAAGAGTTAAGAATGGCTGGCTTTATCGTTGAGACTGAATACACGGGAAGAAGCTTGAAAGGACAATTTAAACAAGCTGATAGATTAAATAGTAAGTTCTTAGTAATACTTAATAGTGAAGATTTAAATAATAATGAAGTAAAAGTTAAAAATAATAAGACTAAAGAAGAAGAAATAATTAGTTTAGATGCTTTGATTTACTACTTAGATGAAAAATTAACTATTGATAGTGATGATTGTGACTGTGATCACGAATGTAGCGGTGAATGCGGCCATGATGGATGTCACTGTAGGGATGAATAGGAAGTGTTAGATATGAAAACAATAGAAAATAATAGTTTAAGATTAACTGATAAGGACAAAGAAGTAACTCTATATGGTTGGGTACAAAAAAAACGTGACTTAGGAGGAGTATGTTTTATTGACCTTCGGGATAGAAGTGGTATAGTTCAATTAGTTGCTCGTGAAGGGGATACTTATACTGTTGCTAGTAGTTTAAAGAATGAATCTGTCTTGAAAGTAGAAGGTATTGTTAAAGAAAGAGAATCTAAAAATAAAAATATAGCTACTGGTGATATTGAAGTTGAATTAACTAATATTCTTTTATTAAACTCTTCAAGAGATTTACCTTTTGAAATAACCAATGAAACAACTGCCTTAGAAGATACTAGACTAAAGTATCGTTACCTTGATCTTAGAAGAAGTAATTTAAAAGATAATTTAATAACTCGTCATAAGATTACTCTTGCTATTAGAAACTTCTTAGATAGTAAAGGTTTTATTGAAGTAGAAACGCCAGTACTTTGTAAATCAACTCCAGAAGGAGCAAGAGACTATTTAGTACCTAGTAGAGTAAATAAAGGAAAGTTCTATGCTCTTCCTCAATCACCACAATTATTTAAGCAATTATTAATGGTAGGTGGTATGGAAAAATACTTCCAAATAGCCAAATGCTTTAGAGATGAAGATTTAAGAAGTGATAGACAACCAGAGTTTACACAAGTCGATATGGAAATGAGTTTTGTTAATGAAGAAGATGTAATGAGCATGACTGAACAGTTAATCGCTCATGTCTTTAAGAAGATTAAAGGAATAGACATTGAATTACCACTTAAGAGAATGGAATATGATGATGCCATGAGGCTTTATGGCTCAGATAAACCAGACCTAAGATTTGATATGAGAATAAATGATGTTAAAGATATATTTAAAGATACTGAATTTAAAGTATTTTCAAATGCTCTTGATGAGAAAAGTACTATTGCTTGTATAAAAGTAGATGATAATGCAGCATATTTTTCGAGAAAGAAAACTGATGAGTTAACTGAATTTGCTAAGATTTATAAAGCAAAAGGTCTTCCATTTGTAAAATATGAAAATAAAGAGTTCACTGGTGGTATTAGTAAATTCTTAAGTGACCAAGAAAAAGAAGAACTAGTTAAAAAACTAGAACTTAAAGATAATGATATCTTATTCTTTGGAGCTGATAACAAGATGATAGTTTATCAGACATTAGGGGCTTTAAGATGTAAATTGGCTCGTGACTTAGACCTTATCAAAAAAGGTGATTATAAGTTATTATGGGTTACTAAGTTTCCATCATTTGAGTGGAGTGAAGAAGAAAATAGATTTGTGGCTTGTCATCATCCCTTTACGGCACCCCTTGATAGTGATGTAGATAAACTTTTAACGGATAAAGCTCATTGCTATTCTAAAGCTTATGATATTGTTATTAATGGTTATGAAGCAGGTGGCGGATCTATTCGTATCCATAATGAAGAAGTTCAAGAGAAGATGTTTGAAGCTTTAGAATTAACTAAAGAAGATATTGATGAGAAATTTGGTTTCTTTGTTGAAGCTTTAAAATATGGAACACCTCCTCATGGCGGACTTGCTATCGGATTAGATCGACTTACTATGTTACTAACAGAGACTGATAATATTCGTGATGTAATAGCTTTTCCAAAGACAGCTAGTGCTAGTTGTTTGATGAGTGAAGCACCTAATAAAGTTGCTAAAAAACAACTTGAAGATTTAGGTATTAAATTAGAAAAAGAATAATAGCTATAAAGAAAGTTTTGGAAGTTAGACTTTCTTTTTCTTTGGTATTTTGTTATAATCTTATTTAGAAAAGAGGGTATTAATTATGAATTATATTATTGCAGCCGTCATATTAGGAATAGTACAAGGTATAGCTGAGTTCTTACCAATTTCTTCAAGTGCCCATTTAATTATCTTTAGAGATGTGTTTGGTATCGGAAAGGGTATGAGTAGTGAGTTAGCTTTATGTTTTGATCTTGCACTTCATCTTGGAACTTTACTTGCTATCGCTGTATTTTTCTTTAAAGACTTTTTAAATATGGTGATAAAAGGCTTTACTAAAGGAGTAAAGGATAAAGATGGAAAGCTTCTCTTTGAGATAATTGTTGCTACTATTCCGGCCGCACTTGCTGGAGTATTATTCCAAGATGTTATTGAAAACGCTATTAGAACTAATTACTATTTAATAGCTCTTGCACTTATTGCTATGGGAGTAATTATATATTTAGTTGATAAAAATTCTAAACAAGATAAAAAGGTGAGTGACTTATCATTTAAGGATGCACTTTTAATTGGTTGTAGTCAAGTATTTGCTTTAATTCCTGGATTTAGTAGAAGTGGTACTACTATTGCTTGTGCTAGAGCTTTAAAAGTAAATAGAGAAGATGCTGCTAAGTTTTCTTTCTATTTATCAGCACCAGTTGTTTTAGGTGCTTGTCTATTACAATTTCTAAAAGGAGAAGCTATTACTCTAATTGCTTCAAATGTAGCAATATTCTTAGTAGGAATAGTAATATCATTTGTAACAGGAATTATCTGTATTAAGTTCTTATTACAATACTTAAAGAAACATGACTTTAAAGCTTTTATGATTTATCGTATCTTATTAGCACTTATCGTTATCTTATTAGTAACATTTAGGGGGTAAATAGTATGAGTAATACACTTTCATTATTTATTACTTTTCTATTAGGATTATTCTTAGTAGTTGGAATAATCTTTTCTTTCTTTCTTAAAAAGAAAAGAAAAGTTCTAGATTATATATTTTCTTTAGCTTTCTCACTATTAATCATGTTAATGGTGTTTGATTTATTAAAGGAATCACTAGAAGTATTTGGTTTCGGAAAACTCTATCTATTTATAATATTTTCTTTGATAGGTTTCTTAATCTTTAAAGTACTTGATCAGTTTATTCCAGATCATCATGACCATTTAAAAAATAATAAAGAAGTTAGAGAAAATATTCATCATATTGGTCTACTTTCTATAATAGTATTAGTTATCCATAATATAATAGAAGGGATGGCTATTTACTTTGTAACCCTTTCTAATATGTCTTTAGGAGTGATGATGAGTATTGGTGTTGGTATTCATAATCTTCCCTTAGGAGTGATGATAGGTAGTGTTTATTATCAAAGTGATGCTAAGAAATCTCTTCGTCTTCCAATGTTTCTTTTAAGTATTTCAACATTCCTAGGAGGATTAATTCCTTATATGTTTGGTCTAACTAGTGCTAGCAATACTTTTATGGGAATACTACTTTCCCTAGTACTTGGAATGCTATTCTACTTAGTATTCTTTGAATTACTACCTAAGGTTAAAGATACTAAGAATAAAGATATGACTATCTATGGCTTAATAAGTGGAGTATTAATATTTTTACTTACCTTATTGTTTGATTAGGAGGTTTTAGATGTATAAAATATGTTATTGGTTTTTCTTCTTTATGATATATTCCTTTATTGGTTATCTAACAGAAATTACTTGTTGTTCCATAAATAATAAGAAACTAGTAATAAATAGAGGCTTTTGTCTAGGACCGTATTTACCAATCTATGGTTCTAGTAGTGTTATAATGAATATCTTTTTAGCTAAGTATAATAAAGATATTATTACTTTATTTGTTATGTCTGCTTTTGTTTGTACATTAATGGAATATATGACTAGTTTAATCTTAGAGAAAATATTTCATGCTAGATGGTGGGATTATACTGAAAAGAAATTTAATCTATCAGGTAGAGTATGTTTAGAAAATTCTTGTCTATTTGGTTTAGGAGGAGTGGCTATTGTAAGTATCTTACATCCTTTTCTAGATGGATTAGTATCAATGATTCCTCACAATGTTTTAATAATAATATCTATCGTTTTATTTGTTATCTTTATGATTGATGTAATTATCACTGTAATTACTATGCACCAAGTTAAAATAGCTAGTACAAAGTTTACGGCTAAGGATGCTACAGAAGAGATAAGTAGAAAAGTAAGAAATGAAATTATTAAGAATAAAGGTTTAATGCTTCATATGTTAAATGCCTTTCCAAAGATAAAACTATCTAACCATGATCCGTTAGGTAGAATAAAGAAGTATTTAGCCAAACAAAAAGAAGAATATAAAAAATTAAAAGAAAAAAGCAAGAGAAAGTAATTAATCTTTTGCTTTTTCTATTAGTAATTTGTTACTTTTTAGTCTTTCATTATCAGGCGATATTTCTAAAGCTTTATTAATAGACTCTAAAGACTCTTTATATTTTCCTTGATAATAATAACTAATTGATAATAAATCATAGATAGTATGATCAAAACTGAATGGTTCATTTATATAAGTCTTTTGATGGGTGGCTATCTTTAAAGCTTCCAAGCAGTTTTTTTCTACCTCCTGATAGTTTTCTAATTCATTTTCTAATATAGCTAGCTCTACAAAAGCATCTCTTAAATATGGTGCTTCTTTAATAGCTTTAAAGTACCACATTCTAGCTTCCTCATACCTTTTTAGATTAGTATAACATCTAGCAATAAAACGCATAGAAGCAGCTCGCTCATCACGCCAAGTAGCAGACTTTAATGATAGATGTTTAATTAATGTATCAATTGCCTTATTAAAGTAACCATGATACATATATTCTCTTCCAAGATAGTGCATATTTCTATCATCATTAGGGTCTTCTTTAACAGATAATTCAAGTAGGGGAAGATAACTACTTCTACTTTTAGTTACATCAGGATAATGGTTTAAAGTAATTAAATCAGTAGTAAGTTTACTCTCTTTTTTATTACCTATATAAGTAAGCACTTCATGAACAGGATGAGTCCAAGTATAATCGCCTCTAGTATGTATTTTTTCAGTATAGAAATTTACAATAGGCTTATCATTTTCATCTAGACTCCAGTTATAATTATAAGCAAGGCGAGTAGTATCTTTTTGCCAAACATCTTCAAGTGTTGCTCGCCATCCTTTTTCTAATACTTCATCTAAATCAGTACAAACACAAATATCAGCATCTCTAGGTACTAAATCTAAAGATAAGTTTCTAGCCTTATCAAATCTAAAAGGGTTAATCTTTTTACTCTTAACAGTTACACCTAACTCTTTTAATAACTTAACTGTTCTATCAGTACTACCTGTATCAAGAACAATTATATTATCAGCTTCCTTCATAGAGTCTACCCATCTTTTAACAAACTTTTCCTCATTCTTACTAATGGCATAGACAACAACTTTATATTTATACATATTAATTTAATTTAATGATACTTATTTTAGCACCTATACTACTATCAAGTGATAAAGTAGCAGTTACTGTTTGGTTTACAGCTAAATCAATAGTATCGTTACTCTCTAGTGTTGTGATAATGCTTCCTGTAAATAACTGATTTTGATTTGCAGTAACATCAAGAGCGATATTAGTTCCCACTAATTCAATATTATTCTTTCTAAGGGAAACCGTTAACTCTCCTTGTTGTGAACTAGAAGCATTTAATAAATAATAAATCTGATAAGTTCCAGTTGTATTTACTGTAATAGCATTAGCAGTATTATAACTTACATTTTGACTGGGACCATTTGTTTTTAGGGGAACTTGAGCATCCTGATTAGCAGTAAGACTTACTGTTTCAGCTCCTTCTGTATATCTTTCTCCATAAGTATCTATTCCGGTAGATGAACCGGTAGGACCAGTAGGACCAACTGGTCCCATAGGTCCAGTACTACCTCTTGGAATAGAGAAGTTTAAAATAACATTTTGATTAGTGCCACTATTAGTAACAGAAGCATTAGTACCAGCATCAGTTGTAGTAGTAGTTCCTACTGTGATACTAGCAGGCCCTGTAGGTCCAGTTGGACCAGTGGGTCCCATAATATAGCAAAATTTACATGTTGATTTTTCTTTATCCTCATTAAACATATTTTTCTCCTTTCCTTATAGTATATGCAATTCATACTCTAATGACTAAAGAATGTTATTGTTGTATGTATATACTATAACGATTAATTACTTATTTGCATAAACTAAAAAGAAAGGAGATAACTTATGGATAAAGATTGCAATTTACTAAAAAAATACTGTTATGTTATGGGACCTACTGGTCCAACTGGTCCTAGTGGAAATATAGAAAGGTTACCATCTAGTTATTTAGTAACATTTAATACTAAAGATGAAGGCGTAGAAATAGAAAATGGGACAAGTCTTAAAATAGATAGAAAAGAATTAGATGATACTAATCTTATTAGTCTTGATAATACAAATAATACAATTAAATTTAATAAAACAGGTTACTATAAAGTATCATTTATTGCATCAGTTTCTATAACAAAAGATAATGTTGATTTTAATCCTAATACTGACTTTGTAACTTTAGGCTTTAGACAAAAAGATACTGATTTAATTTATATTGGAGCTAGTAAATGGCTTGATAATATTGGAAGTCAATTAACTGGTCATGGTATTATAAGAGTACTTGATACCAATACCTTATATGAACTTGCTAATTTAAGTAATAAGACTATTTATTTAAAAGCACCAAGTATAAGTAATATTACATCAGCATCATACTTTACTAATTCATTACTAACTATTATTATAGATTACTTAGGAGTATAGGATGAAAAGAATAAGTGATAAAAAGGTTTTAGTAGATACTAGTTATGAGTTAACAAATATCTTAGAAACTGATAATTCTTATAACTATATATATCTAGGTAATAATATATCTTTAGAAAATGGTATTTATATAAATGAAAATAAATCTAAGATTACAATAGATGGAACTTACTTAGGAGTAAGATATAAACTTACTGGTCTTAATAGTATAGAAGAAGCTGATACTATATCTATTAGTACTAATACTAAAGAAGTAATAATTAAAAATATTAATATTGAAAGTACTAATACTCATGGAATAGTATTTGTACCATTAGATGATAATTATAAAGATACATTAATAACTTTTGAAAATATTGAATTTAAGGGAACAGAATTATCTTATAATCCTTATGGTACTGTAAAGATAGTAGAAGCAGTAGTTGATATTGAAACAACAAATGATGTTGATCCACAAAAAGTATGTGATGCAAATAGAGTAATATTAGGAGGTAATAGTGTAATTACAAATGAATCAGTTAGCAGCCCACTGTTTTACTTTAGAAGTGATACTTTAAATCCAGCAATTATATTCTTATGTAAAAGTAGAATTACCTTATCAACAGCTACTCAATCTTTTATGAATGGAACTAATAAACTTAATTTTACTATATTACATGATACAGAAGTAAACTTAACTACAGGAAATGGGTTTGCTACTTATACAATTCATGGAGCTAATAATGTTTTAATTGAAGAAAGAGCTAGTCTAACATTTATAGAAAATAAGCATCAAAGAGTACCTATGTGGTCAGTATTTGGTAACTTTATAATGAAAGAAGGAGCTAAGATGCAATTAATTAACTCCTTTGATACTACGCCAATTGATAATTATAATATTCATTTTAAAGGGAATAATCAAAAAATTATCTTAGATAATCCTAAACAACTAGTTATTTATACTAAAAATGCTAATGTAATTTATACTGATAATCCTTTAGAGTTTAAAATAAGAGGGACTAGAATTAACTTTTGGACTGATTCAGCTATTTTAGCTAATGCTGGTACTATTCATAACTTACCAGACTATTGTTGGTATAAAGAAAATGACTTAGTTGAAATAGAAGGGGAGTTAACAAGTACTACTACTACGATAAATAAGCATAATCTAACTATAGAAGAGTTAAGTGATTTTTCATTTCAGTCTAAGAAACAGTTTTCTATAGGAAATGTTACTACTAATATTCACATGATTAATAACACTAGAGATAAAATAAGTGGTCATACATCAAGTCTTGGTAGCATCTTAATAAAATATAATGATATAGAAAAAATAATTAATGCAGATAGTGATGGTTTATTTGAATATATATTAACAACTAAAATAGATGATAATACGGATATAGAAATTACTACTAATAATCCAACTAGCTTTCTTTATGAAACAAGAAAAATAAAGACACCATATAAAGGTGAATTATCCATGATGGATACTGATTTAACAGTAGTATTTACTCTAACACCTATTTCTACTAATCCTATTTTATTACCTAAAAATAAGGAATTACAAATTAAGGTAGTTGATAGTAGAAGTGATAGTGCTAAGTGGTACCTTTATACTTATATAAATAACCATTTAACATCACAACTAGGATATGTCTTACCTGATGCTTTAATATTTAAAAAGTTTGATGATAGTAATATCATCTTAAATAAAACTCCTCAATTAGTATATGAAGGTGGTACTAATGATAATGATGTTTTAGTAACTACTATTACTTATTCAAAAGATAAAGGACCATTAATTGATCTTTCTAATAATTATTTAGAAGTAAATGAGGAGTATTTCGCTGATATTTATTTTAAACTTGAAGAATAGAAAGGAATGATTATAAATGTTTAATAATTATGATGATTATGACTTATCGAAAGAAAAGAAAAAATGTAGGTTTTGTTATGTACAGGGACCAAGAGGGAAACCTGGTCCTGCTACTATTAATATTGGTATAACTGAAACAGTTTCAGCTGACGATAAGGCTAATGTAGAAAATGTAGGAACTGACCAAGATGTAGTATTAAATTTTAAAATACCTAAAGGTGATAAGGGTGAAAAAGGTGATCAAGGAGAAAGAGGACCTAGTACTATTCAAATTGGAAATGTTGAAACAATAGATTCTAATTTAGAGGCTGAAGTTATTAATAGAGGTACTAATACTGATGTAATTTTAGATTTTAAAATTCCAAGAGGAGAACAGGGGAGAAAAGGAGATACTGGAGATATAGGACCTAGAGGGTTACCTGGTGAGATTGGAAGAAGTGAACATATTTCAATAGATGAAACAGAAACAGTAGAGGCAGGGAAACCTGCTGAAGTGCTTGATACTTTTGAAAATATGGTTCATCATTTATCATTTTTTATTCCTAAAGGAGATAAAGGAGAAATAGGACCAGTAGGACCTGCCGGATCTTCTTTTGTATCTGCTTATGGTATTAGATATTCAATGTCAGAGACACAACTTAACTTACCAACTGGAGCAGATACAGTAATACCTCTACCTGAAACTGGAACAGCACTATTTACTGAATATACAACTGATAAT
The DNA here is from genome assembly GCA_963661445.1 of bacterium. Taxonomy (GTDB): domain Bacteria; phylum Bacillota_I; class Bacilli_A; order RF39; family UBA660; genus Onthousia. The sequence continues at coordinate 10,943 of CAVLCG010000010.1, forward strand.
GCTATTAAGATTAAAGAAAATGGAGTATATTTAGTTTCTTACTTACTTTGTGGTGCTGCAAATGAAGAATGTTCTATAACCATGTCAGTAAGAGCTAATGATCTGTTACAACCAGCTACTAGTGTAACTACTGAGTTTCAAGCTCAAATAATTAATAGTATAAGTGGTTCTACTATTGTTTCTTTGCAACCTGATGATATCATTACTTTAAATGCTAAACCATCAAAGACAGTTAATTTAAGTTTTAATGGTAGTACTAGTGCAATGCTTAGTGTTGCTAAGATACATTAATTATCTAATATAAATTAATTATGCAACAATAAAATATAAACATACCCTATAATAGGAAAGAGGTGATAAATTGCAGCTAATAGATAATAATACAGTTGCAGTAGAAACAAGTGATGAATTAAAAGAGGCAGTAAATGGAGATAATACCTATACTTATATTTATCTTTTAAAAGATATAACTTTAACTAGTGGTTTTTCAGTAAATAGTAGTAAAGAACAAATAACTATAGATGGAACTTATCAAGGTAGTAAACATACTTATACAAATTACTTAACAGAATCTACTGATGTAATAAGTGCTGTAAATACTAATAAAAAAATAATTATAAAAAATATGAATATTATAAGTTCTCATACTTATGGTGTCATCTATGTTCAGTCACATCCTAACTTTTCTAATCTAGTAGTAGAATATGATAATATTACTTTTACTGGTGTTACCTTATCTTGTAATTATTATGGAACAACAAAGATAAATAATTCAACTATTGAGATTAAAGATACTAATAATATAACTGCCAAAAGAGCTTGTGATTGTAATAATATTGTTTTAGATGGAACTGTTTCAATAACTAGTTATGCTACATCTAGTACCGTAATATTTCTTAATGATGTTATATCATCATCTCTTAAAATAGCACCAGATAGTAATGTTACTATTACTACTAATAAAGAACTTATGAATGGTACTAATAAACTTAATTTAACAGTAGGACATGGTTCAGTTTTTCTTTTAACAACAGGTAATGGTTTTGCAGCAACGACAACTCATGGAGCAAGGAATGTTTTAGTAGAAGAAATGGCTAGTTTTACCTTTATTGAAAAGAGTCATCAAAGAGTACCAATGTGGAATATCTTCGGAAACTTTACCATAAAAGAAGGAGCTAGTGTTTCTGTTTTAAATACTTATATGTCTACACCAACAGATAACTATAATATCTATTTTAAAGGTAGTAATCAAACCTTTATTTTAGATAACCCTAAATATGTAAATATTTATACTAAGAACGCCAATACTATCTATACTAACAACCAAGTAACATTCTCTTTTAAATTTAGTCGTATCAATATGTGGATAGACGCTCTTGACTTTACTAACTGTTGTACCTTAGATGATATGCCTATTCTATACTGGTATAAAGATAATTATCTAGCAGAAATAAAAGGAACATTTACTAAAGATACTACAACAGTTACATCTCATAACTTTACAGCAGATGAATTAAGTCTATTACCTGATATTAGTAATTTCTCTTTTCAAAGTAGAAAAATAATAACAATTGGGATGGTTAAAACTAATATTCATCCTGTAAATAACTATTCTAATATTTTATCAGGTCATACAATAAAAGATAGTGAGATAAAAGTAGAATATTTAGATAAAAAAGTTACTGCTACAGCAGACAGTGATGGCTTATTTGAATGTGATTTAGATGATGCTATTAGTGATGATACTCTTATAAAAGTAACTAGTTGTTTAGCTGGATGTTACACAGAAAGAAAAATAACAGCACCATTTACTGGGGAATTAACTTTATTAAGTGTAACAGATAATATTCCATTTGACTTAACTCCTATTGAAAAAAAGCCTCTAATTTTACCTAAGAAAAATAATATAGTAATTACTATAGTAGATAGTAGGGTAGCGAAGACTAATTGGAAACTATATACTAATTTTACTAATCCAATGATAGAAAAGGGTGGTAGTGTTTTAATTGATTCTTTATTATTTAAAAAATTTGATGATGAAGTTACTAGTTTAACAACTACTAAAAAACTAATATATCAAACAGAAAGTACAAGTACTGATGTAGAAGTATCTAAAGTTACTTATTCTACTGATAAAGGTTTATTACTAAGTCCTACTAATAATTTATTAATAAATAATGACTATTCTACTATGGTAGTATGGAGTTTAGAAGAGTAATTTTTATGAGGTGAATGATGGAAAAAGATTATATTTATATAAAAGTATATAATAATACTTTATTTGATAAAATAATTTTAAAAGATAGTAATGATAAAGTAGTTTTTACTAAAGTAGTTGATGATTCATCTATAATTAAAGTACCTATCTCTGATAATAACTTATATAAATTATTTATTTTATCTAAAGAAAGAACATTTATAATACCTTTATTAGCTAGAAAAGAAAAAACTTATAATATAAATACTAGTATAAATAAAGAACCACATCTTATTACAGTATTATTATTTGATGCTAATAATCCTAATCTAAAAATAGAAAGGGGGCAGATGATATTATGGCAAGACATACAATCCCAATAGCAGATGGTAAAGGTAGTATTAGACTTATAGATGGGTCTTATAAAGTAACAGCAGTAGCAGGTGGATATGATTCTACTACTATAAGTCCAAAGGATGTAACTATAACTACAGGAACTGATTCTTATGCTTTTACTATAAGTGCTACTGGTACTTTAACTCTTCATGTAACTGATACTGGACAAACAAGTGGTGTAGCAGTGGTAGGAGCTAAATTTATTAGAACTGATAGTACTGGAACAGTAGTAGGAAGTGAAGAAACATCTAATCAAGATGGTAATGTAGTCTTTTCTAATGTTCCTTATGCTACAACTGGTAGTAGTCCTATATATTATAAACAAATAGCAAGTGATGGAGGACATTTATTTGATAATACTGTTAAAATGGTTACTATGACTACTTCTACTCAAACAATAGAAATAGCTAATGAAAATGCTCCACTTAGAAACTTTACTCTAACTGATACAAGTTTTCCAAATATTGTGATAAAAGATGGACAAATAATTCTTGAAGATAGTTAAACCTTATGTAAAGTTTAATACTTATCTTAACTAATAATTGACTAATACTTAATAAAAGACTTAAAATAAGTTAAGAAAGAGGTGTTAGTATGTATCAAGCATATTATGAAAAACAAAAAAGAAAGAGTATTATAATAATTATCTTTTTAATATCTTTTTCTCTTATCTCTACTTATCTTATTTATGAGAAGTTTGCTAATTCCAGAGATAGGGACTATGATACAGGGAAGATGGAGGTTGTTTTTCATGGGAAAAATGGTAATGAAATATCACTTGATAAGTTTACACCTGTTACAGATGCGATTGGTCTAGCTAGTCCTAGTTATACTTTTACGGTTAAGAATAATACTGATAAGAAGGTTAAGTATAGTATTAAATTAGTATCTAATAATGAGAAGATAATGTTTGATAACTGTGATGATAAACAAATACCTAAGGAGTTATTAAAATTAAGTTTTAGAAAAGATCATCAATCTCCTATTGCGTATGTTTTATCAGAGTTTACGGATGATGTTGTTTATGAAGATAGTTTAAAACCTAATAGTAGTGAAGACTATTCAATTAGATTATGGGCTATGAATAGTAATTTTACATTAGATAAAACAAGCCATTATCATGCGTTAATAGAGGTGATAGAAGAATGATGTTAAATCAAAAAGGGTTTGCTGTATCAACAATTTTATATGGTTTACTATTAGTTATGAGTCTTATTATTTTTTTACTTTTAAGTGTAGATAGCTTTGAGAGAAAGAATACTGATAATTATGTTAAACTTATTACTAAGGAATTAAATGAGTGTGTAGAAGAAGGAAGTTGTTAAGACTTCTTTCTTTAAAAATAGGAGAAAGCTTTACGATGAATGAAAATGATATAGATTCTGTAGCTAAGGAATTATGATAGAACTAAGAATTTTATAAAACTAAAAAATTAAAAGGTGATGAACTAGAAGCAAATATATGAATTTAATTTAAATAATAATAAACAATGGATTTTAATACTTTATGATATATCACAAAATCATTACGTTGGAGTGTTTGTTTATAATGAAGAAAAAGAAAATAGTATTTATTTAAAATCTATTAGCAAATATGTAGTATTAGATGAAATAACTGATTATAATCGTTCTAATATTAAAGCATGTGTCTACATTAAAGGCAAACCAATTAAAATAACTAATAGGGATTTTGATGATATTTTATTAAAATCTAAGATAAGTTTCTTAAATTATGTTAAAGATAATACAAATAATGATCCAGATGGCATATCATATAATAAGTGGTGTAAAGATAAATTAGAATTGATAAATAAAAATGCTACTGATACTACTAGTTTAAAAGTTGGAGCAATATATTGGATAGATTTAGGATATAATATTGGTAGTGAATTAAGAAAATTAAGACCTGCAATATTATGGCGAAGCACGTCAAATAAAAAAATGTGGACTGCTATACCACTTACTTCAAGACATAAAGATGATAATTATTATTTTCATTATGATTTAATAGATGAAAAACTAGGAACTGCTAGATTAGAAAATTTAATCAATATTAGTTCAAATAGAATTAGAGAACTATATTATATTAACAATAAGATAGCAACAATTACTAAAAAAGATAATGACGCTATATTAAAAATAATAAAGAAATATTATGCTTTTGAAGAAATAAAAGAAACAAATAGAACCATTAGAAAACAAAAAACTATTTATAATAAATCTAAAGAAAATCGTGAAAAAGTGTTGACTTAACCATTTAAAATGGTATAAGTAAAATACTTTAGATTGTTGCAGGTGTATTTATACGCTTGGTAGAAGTATTTCAAAAGGAAGAGTTTATCTCTTCTTTTTGCTTTGCAAATGAATAAAGCGACTTAAATACCACTTTTATTTTTTTCTATTCTGTTTTAGAAATAGTTGTTTTACTTAATTTTAAGTATTGGCCATTAGATAAGTTAATAGATGCTCTACCGTTAAAGTTGTCATTATCAACTATATTACTAGCACTTACTGGACCAGTCATTATTGACCAATATCCACTACCAATGCTTTCAACTACATATCTTTCTGGGTCAATATCTATGCCAACTTTATAATATCCACTTTGATTCCAATTACTTTGATTATTCAATATTTCATAAATCTCTTTATAATATTAAAAAATCCAGGCTTTTTAATTAATAACCACTAATAATAAGCGATTATCTTGAAAAATTAGCAAAATGTGTTGACAAGTGCTAACTAAAAGCATACAATAGTATTAGCACTTTAGAAAAAGAGTGCTAAGGTGGTGCTTAATAATGGAAATGTTATCAAAAAGACAAGAACAATTATTAAAGATGATTGTTGAAAACTATATAAAACAAGCAACTCCTGTTAGTAGTAAACAACTGTGTAAGAAACTAAAGTGTTCTAGTGCTACTATAAGGAGTGAGATGGCAGATCTTGAAGAAGCAGGACTTTTAGAAAAGACACATACATCTAGTGGTAGAATACCCAGTCAAAAAGGGTATCGTTATTATGTAGATAACTTATTAAAACCTAGAAAAATGAATGGGGAAGAGATGTTAAATCTACAAATAATTTTACATAATCAATCACTAGAGTTATCAGATTGTATATCTAAAAGTTTGCAATTAGTTTCTGATATGACTAGTTATACAGCGGTAGTACTAGGACAAGCTTCACATGATAACTTACTAAAAGAAGTTAATGTTGTTCCTTTAAGTGATAATCAGTTAATAATGATAGTAGTAACTGATAAAGGAAAGGTAGAACATAAAACAGTAACTCTTGATCAAGTTAATATGGAAGATGTTAAGAAAACGGTTGATTTAATTAATAAACTAATAGTAGGTACACCAATTGATGAAATTAGTACTAGATTAGAGTTTGAAATTAAACCGATTATTGGAAAATATGTTGAGCAACATGAAAAACTATATAATGTTATTTATCATGTTTTTGATGATTTAACTCATCCTGATATTAATGTAGTAGGGAAAACAAAGTTTTTAGAACAACCTGAGTTTGGTAGTATAGATAAAGTAAAGACGTTGTTTGCTAAGTTAGATAATCAAGACTTAATAAAAGAAATTAAACAAGATAATTCTAATAATATTGAAGTTTATATTGGAAGTGAAAATAATATTGATTCTGATGTAACTGTTATAAAAACTGGCTTTAAAACCAAGAATGAAGAAGGAACAATTGCTATAATTGGACCTAAAAGAATGGAGTATGAGCGAGTTGTGGGGTTATTAGAATTTATTAAAGATAATATTGAAAGGTGATGAAAATGGATAAGGAACATAAAAAACATAAGCATGAACATAAAGAAAAAGCCCCTTGTAAATGTCATGAAAAGTGTGAATGTCAAGATGAAAAATGTGAGTGTGAATGTAAACATGAGAAAGTAGAAGAAAGACAAACAGAAGAGATTGAACAGTTAAGAAATCAATTAACAGAAATCTTAAATGAAAAACAAGGTTTGTTAGAAAAACTACAATATAGTAAAGCAGAAATGATTAATTATCGTAAAAGAAAAGAAGAAGAAACAGATAATAAATTAAAATATGCTAATCAAGATTTAATCTTAGAATTAATACCAGTACTTGATAATTTTGAGCGAGCTATTAAGTTAGATGATAATGATTTAACGGATGAGTTATCAAAGTTCTTAGTTGGTTTTAAGATGATGTATGCTTCCCTTTGTGAAGTATTAAAGAAATTTGGTGTCGAAGAAATTGACTGTGAGGGTAAAATGTTTGATGCCAATACTATGCAAGCACTAATGACTGATAGTGACCCTAACTTTGAAGACGATGTTGTCTTAGATGTATTATTAAAAGGTTATCGCCTAAAAGATAGAGTTATTAGACCAGCCAGTGTAAAAGTAAATAAAATAGATGAATAGAAAAAGGAGATAGGTAATTATGAGTAAAATAATAGGTATAGACTTAGGTACAACAAATAGTTGTGTTGCAGTATTAGAAGCAGGGGAACCAAAGGTAATCCCTAATCCAGAAGGTAATAGAACAACTCCTTCTGTAGTAGCATTTAAAAATGGAGAAAGAATAGTAGGAGATGCTGCTAAGCGTCAAGCTATTACTAATCCTAATACAGTATCATCAATCAAAAGATTAATGGGTACTAGTGAAAAAGTAGAAATTGAAGGAAAGAAATATACACCAGAAGAAGTATCAGCTATGATTTTATCTTACATGAAAGATTATGCTGAAAGTTATCTTGGTGAAAAAGTAGATAAAGCAGTTATTACTGTTCCAGCATATTTTAATGATGCTCAAAGACAAGCTACTAAAAATGCTGGTAAAATAGCAGGACTTAATGTAGAGAGAATTATTAATGAACCAACAGCAGCAGCCTTAGCTTATGGGCTTGATAAACAAGAGAAAAATCAAACAATCTTAGTATATGACTTAGGTGGTGGAACATTCGATGTATCTATCCTTGAATTAGGTGATGGTGTATTTGAAGTTAAGTCAACTGCTGGTAATAACCACTTAGGTGGAGATGATTTTGATAATAAAATTATGGATTACTTAGTTGAAACATTCAAGAAGGAAAATGGTGTAGATTTATCTAAAGATAAAATGGCTATGCAAAGACTTAAAGAGTTAAGTGAAAAAGCTAAGAAAGATTTATCTTCAATGACAACTACTCAAGTATCAGCACCATTTATTTCTCAAAGTGCTGATGGACCACTTCATTTAGAAATGACTTTAACAAGAGCTAAGTTTGAAGAGTTAATTCATGATCTTGTTACATCAACTCTAGAACCAGTAAGAAAAGCTTTAAAAGATGCTGATATTAAAGCAAAAGACTTAGATAAAGTAATCTTTGTTGGTGGATCTACTCGTGTACCACTAGTATATGAAACAGTTAAGAAAGAACTTTCTATGGAACCATCTCGTGAAGTTAACCCAGATGAAGTAGTAGCTATGGGAGCATCAATTCAAGGTGGTGTGTTAACAGGAGATGTTAATGATATCGTTTTACTTGATGTAACACCATTATCACTTGGTATTGAAACATTAGGTGGAGTAATGACAGTTCTAATTCCAAGAAATACAACAATTCCTACATCAAAGTCAGAAGTATTTTCAACTGCTGCTGATAATCAACCAGCTGTAGATGTACATGTACTACAAGGTGAAAGATCAATGGCTAGTGATAATAAAACACTAGGAAGATTCCAATTAGCAGATATTCCACCTGCACCTAGAGGAGTTCCACAAATCCAAGTAACATTTGATATTGATGCCAATGGTATCGTTAATGTTACTGCTAAAGATTTAGGTACTAATAAAGAACAAAAAATTACTATTACATCTAATACAACATTATCAGATGAAGAAATCGAAAAAATGATGAAAGAAGCTGAAGCTAATAAAGAAGCAGATAAGAAAAGAAAAGAAGAGGCAGATTTAAGAAATGATGCTGAACAAATGATTTTCCAATCAGAGAAAGCTTTAAAAGATTTAGGTGATAAAGTTGATACTAAAGAAAAAGAAGAAGTAGAAAGTATCGTTAAAGAGCTAAAAGAAGCATTAGAAAAGAATGATATGGATAAAGTTAAAACAATTAAAGAAAATCTTCAAGAAAAAGCTATGAACTTATCAGCTAAAGTATATGAACAAGCTGCTAAAGAACAACAAACTAGTGAAAGTAACAATCAAGCTGACACGTCTAAAAAAGATGATGTAGAAGATGCTGAATACGAAGAAAAATAAAATATAGAAAGGGAGATGAGAAGTAGTGCTAGTAATGGGACTACTTCTTGTTGCTAATTGATAAATGGAAAAATTATTAGATAGAAGCAAGGTTAAAACTGAAGATAAATGGGATGTAGAAAGTGTTTATAAAAATATAGAAGAATGGGAAAAAGATGCTTCTGTGTGTAGAGAACTGATAGATACTTTAGCTAGTAAGAAAGAAACATTTCTAAATAGTTCTAAAGACTTTAAAGAGTTTATTCTGCTTGATAGTAAGTTATCAAGACTACTAGATAAAGTATACTTATATACAAGTTTAAAAAGCAATGAAGATATGGCTAATGCTACTTATCAAGAATTAAATGGTAGGGCATCATTAATTTATCAAGACTATCAAGAAAAAACATCATTTGTAGTACCAATGATGTTAGCATCTAGTGATGGTAAGATAGAAAATTATCTTAAACAAGATGAAGACCTTTTACCATTTCGTCATAATATAATGGATATTTTAAGATATAAAAAACATCATTTAACCGAAGAACAAGATAAAGTCTTAGCCGCTTTTTCTAAGAGTCTATCAGCAGGAAGTGATACGGCATCATTTTTAATGGATGCTGATATGAGGTTTGGTGATATTACTCTAGCAGATGGAGAAAAAGTAGAATTAACAGATAGTAATTATGGAATTTATCTAAGAGACAAAGATAGAGATGTTAGACGTCAAGCTTTTGTTAGAATGCATGAAGTGTATGGAAATTTTAAAAACACTTTAAATGCTACTTTAGCGAGTACAGTTAACTCTTCTAGTACTCATGCTAGACTAACAAACTTTAAAAGTTCACTAGAAGCTAGTTTATATGCTAATGATATACCAACAGATCTTTATGATAATTTAATACATACTGTTCATGAATACTTACCACTATTATATAAATATTATGATGTAAAAAAAGAAGTATTAGAAATAGATGAGTTTCATCTATATGATGGTTATGTAAGCTGTGTTAAAGAAGTTTCTAAGAAATATACATTTGATGAAGGAAAAGAATTAGTACTTGATGCTCTAAAAGTATTAGGTGATGAATATATTACTATTTTAAAAACTGCTTTTACTGATGGGTGGATAGATAAATATCCAAATAGAGGAAAGACAGGTGGTGCATACTCATCAGGTTGTTATGATACTAAACCATTTGTACTTTTAAACTATACTAATAATTATGATGATGTATCAACATTAGCTCATGAGTTAGGACACTCTATGCATAGTTATTTTTCAATTAACTATAATGATTACGAAAATCACTCTTATCCTTTATTTTTAGCAGAAATCGCTTCAACTGTTAATGAATTACTACTATCATACTATATGGAAAATAAAGTAGAAACGAAAGAAGAAAAACTGGCTATTTTAAATGAAAGATTAGATTTATTTAAAGCGACTGTTTTTAGACAAACAATGTTTGCAGAGTTTGAAAAATATATTCATAATAAAGCTGATAATAATGAAATATTAACAGCAGATAGTTTATCAGACTATTATTATCAATTAAATAAAAAATACTTTGGTGATAAAGTAGAGATAGATGATGTAATTCGTTATGAGTGGTTAAGAATCCCACATTTCTATCGTCCCTTTTATGTTTATCAATATGCGACAGGTCTTTCTATCGCATCGTATATAGCTAAAAATATATTAGAAGAAACGGAAGGCTTTAGAGATAAATATATTTTATTCTTAAAGTCAGGTGGAAGAGATTATCCACTTGAGGTATTAAAAATAATAGATGTTGATTTAACAGATACTAAGGTGTTTAAAGATGCAATGTTTATGTTTGAAAGTACTTTAGAAAAGTTTTCAAAACTTATAAAAAAATAAGAAGTAAAGAGGTGTAATTATGGCAACTAAAAGAGATTATTATGAAGTGTTAGGTGTTAGTAAAAGTGCTAGTCAAGATGAGATAAAAAGTGCTTTTAGACGCCTTGCTAAGAAGTATCATCCTGATATTAGTAAAGAGGAAAATGCTGAGGAGAAATTTAAAGAAGTGCAAGAAGCTTACTCAGTCTTATCAGATGAAAATAAAAGAAAACAATATGATCAATTTGGTCATGCTGCTTTTCAAGGTGGAGCGGCAGGGGGTAATCCATATGGTGGATTCTCATCAAGTGGTTTTGGTTTCGATGCTAGTGATTTAGGTGATATTTTTGAAGATTTGTTTGGAGGAGGCTTTGGAGGATTTTCTAGTGGTAGAACAAGTAGTAGAAAACAACGTGGGAGTGATATGCTACTTAGAATGAATCTTACTTTTGAAGAAGCAGTCTTTGGATGTGAAAAAGATATAGATATAGATGTAATTGATGAATGTGATAATTGTCACGGAAAAGGTGGTTTTGATGAAAAGACTTGTTCAAGATGTCATGGTAGTGGAACAGTTACTACTGAGCAAAGAACAATTCTAGGATCATTTGTCACTAAATCATCTTGTCCTGACTGTTCTGGTACAGGTAAGACATTTGGTAAGACTTGTCCTGCTTGTCGCGGTAAAGGTACAGTTAAAGTAAGAAAAACACTTACTGTTCATATACCAGCAGGAATTGATAATGGTGAAAGATTAAGATTAGCTGGTAAAGGTCATGCTTCTCCAAACGGTGGAGAGTCTGGTGATCTATACTTAGAGTTTACCGTTAAAGAACATGACTACTTTAAAAGAAATGAAAATGATATTTATTTAGAAGTACCAATTACTATTGTAGAAGCAACTTTAGGCTGTAAAAAAGAAATTCCAACTATCTATGGTAATATAACAGTATCAGTACCAGCTGGGACTGATAGTGAAACTAAGCAAAGAGTAAGAGGGAAAGGTATCAAAGATGATAGAAGAAGAACAGGGGATATGTATATAATCTATAGAGTACAAACTCCTAAGAAACTATCAAGAGATCAGAAAAAACTATTTGAATCCCTTGCTAATACTGGGTTTAAAGATGCAGATATTGACAAGTTTGATAGATTTACAAGAAAGAATGAATCTTAAAGATTTGTTCTTTTTTTGACATAATTCTTCCATCTAATATGTTAGATTATCGTTAGGTGATAAGATGAAAAAAGAAAAATGCTGGGGTATGATTCTTCTTCTATTAATAGTAATGTTTAGTTTTATAAATAAAGAAGATATAGTAAAAGATACAGTCTTAGTTACTAATACTAATATAACTTTTGAAATAGAGAATTTAACTAAGAAAATAAATATAGATGATATAGTATATCAAGAAGTTAATTCTAAAGAGAAGATATTAACAATTAGTAACTCTAAAGTAATAACGTATCAATTAATAGAGTCTTATTTATCTAGTGATTTTCTAAAAAAATATCCGAACTTTATCTTTAATAATGAAAGGTATCAGATATTTACCGTTATTTATAATAAAGACATTAAACTATTAAGTAATCATCTAGATTATATAAATGAATTGAAAGACTTATCTAACTATTATATTTTCTATGAACCTAAGTTAGATGATGAAATTATATTATTAAAAGTAGTAAATAAAAGTAAAGAGATAGTAATTGGAGCTAATAAAATTTAAAAAAACAGTTGAATAAACACCCCCCTACATGATAGAATTAATTTAAAGATAAGGATAGAGGTGATTTGTATGAATATACTTGGTTTACAGCTAGTTAACATGGGGGGGGGCGTTTTATATAGTTTAATCATCTCTTTTTATCATGCATTAATAACAGGATAGGATAGTCTTATCTTGTTTTTTTAGTGTAAGTAAAAGAAGGAGTGAAAGAAAAAGATGAAT
>CAVLCG010000011.1:0-20314 GCA_963661445.1 bacterium
CTATTTATCCCAGTAGTTCTATGATAGTATCAAAAGAAGGGGATAAATTACCTTTTGATATCTTAGAATACTTTATTAAGAAAAGTCATAAAAGTAATATTAAACTTCATGCTTGGATTAATCCTTATCGTATTAGAAGTAATATATCAAAAGAAGAGATAACAGCTAAGAATCCAGCTTTTAAGTATTTAAATACTAATAAAATAGAAGAAAGTACTAAAGGAATATTTTATAATCCGGCTGATAATGAGATTAGAAGTTTAATAATTAATGGAGTAGAAGAAATACTTGATAATTATGATGTAGATGGAATTCATTATGATGATTATTTTTATCCTAGTAAGAGTATAGATTTAGAAAATTATCAAGAAGAACTACTAAAAAGAGAAAATCTTACTATAGATCAATATAGACTTGAAAATACTACTAAACTAATTAAAAAGACTTATGGGGTAGTTAAAAAGAAAGATAAAAATATATTGTTTGGGATTAGTCCTGAAGGAAATATTGATAATAATTATACTAGTAATTATATAGATACTAAGAAGTTTGCAAAGAGTAGTGGTTATGTTGATTATTTAATGCCACAGATTTATTTTGGGTTCTTTAACTCTGTTAAACCTTTTTATGAAACGGTTAGGGAATGGAATAGTTATATTAAAATAGATACAGTTAAGTTAATACCAGCCTTAGCTTTTTATAAAGTAGGAGAAGAAGATTTGTATGCTAAAAATGGACAGTATGAATGGGTTGAATATAACAATATAATAGCAAGAGAAGTATTAATTAGTAGACCATTATCTAATTATCAAGGATTTGCTATATTTAGATATGACTCTATCTTTAAAGATGATTTAACCTCCTTTGCATTTATGGAAAAAGAAAACTTAAAAAAGATACTTAAATAATTTTTAATGTGTTATACTTAATATAGGAGGTGCGGAAACGTTCTTAACTGAAAAGGTTAAGCACTAAGAGTTTTCTTAGGAGAACTAATAGACTGAGTAAGGAATGAAAAGAGTAACGGCTTTGAAACTTACCCATAAAAACTGCGACGTGCAAAACTCTCTATAGTAAGAAGATTGTACGAGAGCTCGCTAAAGTCATCTGAAAAGTTACCCTAGTATCGCAAGATAAGGAAAGTGTTATATACATGTAACCGATAAGGTGGTGGTCTATAAAATATCTATGATTAGAATGTCTGGGACACTAGACTGACGAATACTTGAATGTACGGCTCATTAATTACTAGTAGAAATGCTAGAAACCAACTTGTTTGGTGTAGATGTGGTAAAGTAATAATCTCGATGTGAAATACCATATAGTGTTATAGGCACTATCAAGTCTACTGAGTTACAGAGTAAATCTAAGGATATATGTAAAGATAGGTCTATTGGAACGTTACAAGGTTAGAATATTTAAGTGGCTATACACGTATGTAAAATATTGGTAGATATAATTCATAAACTATCTTAATCTAACTGAGAGCGAAGTCAAAGTACCATTGAAGCACTGATAATAAGGTGTGGAGGGAAAGGCTTTAGTCGTGGTAAAGTACTTAGAATAGTTATAATTTCATAGGTTCTATTAAGACTAAAAAGGAAAAAATGACTATTGTTAAAGTATCCAACTATGACAGAAAAACATAAGGATATTAGCCTTAGAAATATTGAATACTATGGAATGTTTGAAACTTTTGATAAACTATATATCCAAAGTCAAAATAATGTAGTATTCGATGACTTAATGTCTTTGATAACAAGTGATGAAAACATAAGACTTGCATATAGAAATATCAAAAACAATAATGGTAGTCTTACTTGTGGGGTTGATAAGAAAACAATTGATTTTATTAAAAATATGAAGTTAATTGATTTTGTTAAATTAATAAAAACTAAGTTTAATAATTATCAACCACAAGACATCAGAAGAATATACATATTAAAATCCAATGGAAAGCAGAGACCCAATAACTGATAGAATAATGCAACAATGTATAAAACAAGTATTGGAACCTATATTGGAAGCAAAATTTCATAAGAATAGCAATGGATTTAGACCCTATAAAAGTTGTGAAAGTGCATCTCAGTTTACTAGTTATGTATATAGAACTAAATGCTATTATGTTGTAGATATTGATATTAAAGGTTTCTTTGATAATGTTAATCATGGAAAACTTTTAAAGCAATTATGGTCGCTTAACATCAGAGATAAAAGACTTCTGAAGATTATTTCTTTAATGTTAAAATCAAGAATTGATTTAGAGGGTGTTCCAGAAAAAGGAACACCCCAAGGAGGAATACTTTCCCCACTTCTTGCGAATGTGGTCTTAAATGAATTAGATTGGTGGTTATCCAGTCAATGGATGCCCTATCATACTAAAAAGAAATTTAAAGAGTACGTACGTAAGAACGGATATGTATGTTCTTATGAAAGACAATGGCTAAGAAAAAATACAAAACTAAAAGAATTTTATTTTGTAAGATATGCTGATGACTTTAAAATAATTTGTAAAAGTTATCAAGATACAGTAAAATTAAAGATAGCAACAATTAATTGGTTAAAAGAAAGATTATTCTTAGAGGTAAGTGAGGAAAAGACTAAGATTGTAAATCTTAAGAAAAATTATTCTGAATTTTTAGGCTTTAAAATAAAAGTTAGGAAAAAGAGGAAAAATGGAAGATATACAATAATTAGTCACATGAGTAATAAGGCTAAAGAAAGAGTAAAAAATGGTATAAAAAGTAATCTTAAAAAATATTAGAAAATCTTATAGTAATAAACAAGTTGCGGATAATATTAGCAAATACAATGAATACCTTATAGGCGTTCATAACTATTACAATAAAGCAACGTTTATTAGTATAGATATGAGTAATATATATGAAGAAATACATAGTGCCGTTAGGAAAACTCTTAGAGAAACTAGAGTTCTCCAAGTACCAAACTATCTTAATAATGGTTTTATCGAAAAAACTTATGGTAAAAGCAAATGTATGATTAACTTATATGGTATTAATATTGTACCTATTAGTTATGTACAATTTCATAAACCTACGCAAGTTAGAAATACTATTTGCAAATATACTGAAAGTGGAAGAAAAGAAATCCATACAGGTCTAGAGTGTATGAATTATGAAACCATTAAAGACATAGTAAGTAAACCATTTTGGCAAGAGACTGTGGAATTAAATGACGTCATAATTCCTAAGTGTGCTAGTCAATATGGTAAATGTTACGTAAGTGAAATTGATATAAAATCAGAAAATATTGATTTTATACATAAAGAACACTTAAGTAGAAATAATGACAGATATCAAAATATCATAATAATGGATAAGAATATTAAGGGTCTATTATTAAGAGAGGGTTGTGGTATAAATGAACTTAAAAGAAAATTTAGAAGAAAGGAGAACAATAGGAAAACCTTGTGTTAGTCTGTAAGTTATAACTGAATAAGTTATTTACTGCGATGGCACGCCGTATGAATAGAAATGTTCACGTACGGTGTAGAACAGGGGAAAAGGTGGAGATTACATCAAAACCTTACCTATTGTTATGGAGACAATGAATGAGAAAGGTTTTACTTTAATAGAACTATTAGCAACGATTACTATTTTATCGATGATTATGATAGTAGCAGTGCCTAGTATTATGAGTACTCTTGATAGGAGTAAAAGAAGAACTTATGTAGAAGATGCTAAGAAAATGATTTCTTTAGCAGAATATAGGATGAGGGGTGATACTAGTATTGAATATCCTAGTAGTACGACAACGGCAGTAGCATTTACCCTTGCATCTATGGATTTAACTGATTTTAGTGAAGGACCTGAAGGTGGTCAATATGATTTAAATAGATCTTATGTATTACTAGTAAAAAAGAATAGTCAGTATTATTATTACGCTACATTAATAGAAAATTATAGTTCTAAATATCGTGGGGTTGAACTACTTGATTATGATAGTCTATTAAATGAGAATGCTGTAAATAATATAAAGGATTTTAAAAGTGCCACTTTACCATCTGCTCCAACAGCAAATAGTGTAAAAAAAGTTGGAGGCATCAGTTATCGCATTGTTCAAGTTGTAAATGATAAAAAATAATTAAAAAAAAATAAACTAAAAATTGACAGAGAACAATTTATTATGATATCATCATTGTAGAAGATATGGAGGATGTATATGAAAAAAAATATGATTAATCAAAAAGGTTTTACTTTAATTGAATTGTTGGCAGTCATTGTTATCTTAGCAATATTAATGACTCTAGCAGTTACAAGTATGCAAAGATATATTAACAATGCAAAGAAAGATACTTATATTACAACTGCTCAACAATTCTTAGATAGTGTTCGTTTAGGTGTAACTAATGGTGAATATGTAACACCTGATATTGGTAAATGTACTGTAGTAGCAGTTAGTAATATTGAAACAACTACTGGTACTAAGCAAAGTCCTTATGGCAAAGCTTATAAGGATGACAAAAGTTATGTAGTTGTTTACAATAGTGCTAGTGCTGGAATGGAAACAAAACTTGATTACTATATGGCTATGGATGATTCTCTTGATAATGGATTTGTCCTTACTAAAGAATCTAGTTTAACAAGAGGCATAGTATTTGCAAGAAATTCTACAAATGCAGGTAAAATACAATCAGTTACTTCTACTGGTAACTCTCTAACATTAACAGGTTCTACTAAATGTACTGTTTCAAATTATTATAAAGGTTAAAGTCTATAATTATAGACTTTTTTCTTTTTGTTTGCTATCCTTAAGTAGGAGGTAATTAATATGTTAATAATAGGTAGTCATGTTGGATATAAAAAAGATAATGGATTAGTAGGAAGTGTTAAAGAAGCATTAAGTTATAATGCTAATACTTTTATGTTTTATACTGGTGCTCCTCAAAATACTAAGAGACTTCCAATTGACTTAGAAAAAGTAAAAGAAGCAGATAAGCTAATGAAAGATAATGGAATTGACAAAAAAAATGTTATTGTTCATGCTCCTTATATTATTAATCTTGCTACTGATGATTTAGTGAAAAGAGAGTTTTCTTGTAACTTTCTAAAAGAAGAGATTAAAAGAGTAGAAACACTAGGCTTTAATTATTTAGTTCTTCATCCAGGAAGTCATGTGGGAGCAGGTATTGATACTGGTATACAAAATATTGCTGATTCATTAAATAAAATTATAGATAAAGATACAAAAGTAGTTATTTTACTGGAGACTATGGCTGGTAAAGGTACGGAAGTGGGAAGAAGTTTTGAAGAGATAGAAAGTATTATTTCTAAGGTAAATCAAAAAGAAAGTATTGGTGTCTGTTTAGATACTTGTCATATAAACGATGCAGGATATGATTTAAATGACTTTGATAAGGTATTAGATTTATTTGATAAAGTAATTGGCCTTGATAAGTTAAAATGTATTCATGTAAATGATAGTAAAAATATGATAGGGTCTCACAAAGATAGACATGAAAATATTGGATATGGTCATATAGGATTTGATAATTTAATTAATATTATTTATAATAAAAGGGTAGATAATATTCCGAAGATATTAGAAACTCCATATATAGATAAAACTTATCCACCATATAAATATGAAATAGAAATGATTAAATCTAAGAAGTTTAATGAAAATCTAATTGATGAGTGTAAGCTGTAATATAGATAAGAGGTAATCTATGCAAAAAAAAATAGAATTTATTGTAAAAGCATTTTTGTTAAGTAGTCCTTTTCTTGATATGTTAACAGCTCTAGCTCTTCATGTGTTTAAAACTGATTTAACAATTGGAATAGTTATAAGATTTTTATTCTTAATATTTTCAGTTATCTATTTATTCTTTTTCTATCAAGGTAAGAAGAAAAAACTTTATAAAGGATTTAGTCTTTCTTTAATAATATATATATTATTTTTTATAGGGATTGTATTAGTTGATAAGGGTAGTAATGCCTTATTCTATGAACTTAAGAATGTCTTTAAGACCTTTTATTTGCCTTTCCTCCTAATTGGTTTTTCGGCTATGTTTGAAGAAAAGATGGATATAGTGCCTAAGAAATATTTTTCTTATATAACATTTGTTTATCTCTTAGGAATTTTTATCCCATCCCTTCTAGGAATAGGCTTTGATACTTATGAGGTAACTAAGAAAGGAAGTTTAGGACTCTTTAATAGTGCTAATGAAGTTGGAGGAATTATTTCTATTCTGATGCCATTTTTCTTTCTAAATCTTTATAAAGATAATAATATTATTAAATCAATGTTTGGTCTTGGCATCTTATTATATGTCTTACTAAGTATGGGAACTAAAACACCACTTCTTACTTTCATCATTATCTTAACTTGTTACTTACTAATATTTCTATATAAGATGATTAGAAAGAGGGAATATAAAAAAGTTTTAGGGATAAGTGCCATATTTATTACGATTATTTTTTGTCTATCATTACTAATTCCTAAGACAACTTTCTATAAGAATATTAAGATTCATCTAGATTTCTTAAAAGTAGATAAAGTGACAGATATATTTAAAAGTGAAGAATTAGTTGATCACTTCATCTTTAGTTCAAGACTTAAATTTATGAAAAATAGTGTTAACTATTATAAGAGGGCATCATTAATAGAAAAATTAGGTGGTATTGGTTATATAGAAGGGTATGGTACTGATAAAGTTAGTCTTAAGATGGTTGAGATGGATTATGTTGATATCTTTTTAAGACAAGGTATTGTTGGTTTTACTATCTATATGGTTATTTATCTATACTTTTTAAGAATGGCAGTTAAAAGATATCTTGAGTCAAAATCATTTACTAAGAAAGTAACATATCTACTAGCTTGCTTTTTAACAATTTTATTAAGCTTCTTTACAGGACATATTATTATGGCACCAGCAGTTAGTATTTTAGTAGTACTTATATTAACTGCTAAAGATAAGAAAGGAGAGTTAATTTGAGAGATTTAGTTTTCGTTATAATAAATTATAATACTAGTAAACTAACTAAGAGATTAGTTAAAAATATAAAAGATTATAAATCTATTAGTAAGATTATTATTGTTGATAATGCCTCAACTGATAACTCGTATAAAATATTAAAAAAATTAGAAAATGATAGATTAGAAGTGATTAAAGCTGATAGTAATAAAGGCTTTTCAGCCGGCATGAATATTGGGGTTAAAAGAGCGATAGAGTTATATGGAAAGTGTGATATCATTCTTTCTAATACGGATATAGTAATTTCAAGTGAAGAGACTATTACTACGTTACAAGAAGGCTTAAAGATGCGAAAAGTAGCAGTGGCAAGTCCCGTTGTCTTTCAACAAAATATGATAAGTAGAGGTTGGAAGATACCGACTGTTAAAGAAGAGATATTAATTAATCTACCAGGAATAGGTAAGAAGTTTCAAAAGAAGTATATGGATTATGATGAAGAACATTATAAAGGAAAGTATTCTTATGTAGAAGCAGTATCAGGTTGTTTCTTTATGATTAAGAGTGAAGCAATAAAGAGAATCAATTATTTTGATGAGAATGTCTTCTTATACTATGAAGAAAATATTCTAGGAGAAAGATTAAAAGATAAAGGTTATGACTTAATTGTTTGTAATGATGTCGTAATAATCCATGATCACTCGGTAAGTATAGACCATAATGTAGGAACTATTAATAAGTTTAAAATATTAAAAGAAAGTCAAAGATACTTTGAAAAGAAGTATCACTATGCGACAGAAAAAGAGATTAAAAGATTAAAATTTACTAGTAATTTAACATTACTAACAATATATCTAAGAGTATTTTTAAAAGGAGGATTTAAAAAATGAAAGGAATTATTTTAGCAGGAGGTAGTGGAACAAGACTATATCCTTTAACGGAGGTAACTAGTAAACAGTTAATGCCTATTTATGATAAGCCAATGATATATTATCCTTTATCAGTACTTATGCAAGCAGGTATTAGAGATATTTTAATTATCTCCACGGAAAGAGATTTACCTAGATTTGAAACGTTACTTGGAACTGGGGAAAAGTATGGAGTTAATTTCTCTTATATCGTACAACCTAGTCCTAATGGTTTAGCAGAGGCTTTTATTCTAGGAGAAGAGTTTATTGGAAATGATAGTTGTGCGATGGTTTTAGGAGATAATATCTTCTATGGAGCAGGACTTAAAGATGAACTAGCAAAAGCTGTTATAAAAGCTGAAGAAGGGAAAGCAACTGTTTTCGGTTACCATGTTCATGATCCGGAAAGATTTGGGGTAGTAGAATTTAATAGTGAAGGAAAAGCGGTTAGTATTGAAGAAAAACCAACTAATCCTAAGAGTAACTATGCCGTAACTGGACTATACTTTTATCCTAAAGGGGTAAGTGCTAAAGCTAAAAGTTTAACACCATCTAAACGTGGAGAATTAGAAATAACTGATCTTAATAGATTATATTTAGAAGAAGATAAACTAGAAGTAATATCTTTAAAAGAAGGTTATGGTTGGTTTGATACTGGAACTTTTAAAAGTTTGTTAACAGCTACTAACTTTGTCGGTACTATTCAAGAACATCAAAATATAACTATCTGTTGTCCTGAAGAGATCGGGTATAAGAATGGCTGGTTAGCTAAAGAAAAATTGAAAGAACAAGCATTATTAATGAAGAAAAATACTTATGGTGAACATTTAATGAGTATATATATGGAGGATGAAGATGAAAATAATAGAGACTAAATTAAAAGATTGTTACATAATAGAACCTGATGTTTTTAATGACGAGAGAGGTTACTTTATGGAGTTTTATAGTGATAAGAAGATGGATAAGGCAAGAAGTGTCTTACCTAAAGTTGTTCAAGGAAATCGTTCCTTTAGTAAGAAAGGTACTTTAAGAGGGTTACATTATCAAAAAGGAGAAACAGCACAAGCTAAATTAGTAGAATGCTTACAAGGAGCTGTTTTAGATGTAGCAGTAGACTTAAGAAAAGATTCACCTACTTATAAAGAATGGGTAAGTGTAGAGTTAACGGCTACTAATCATCGTCAGTTATTAATACCTAAAGGTTTTGCTCATGGTTTTTTAACACTTGAAGATAATACTTTATTTCAGTATTTAGTAGATTATCCTTATAGTCCTTCTACAGAAGGTGGTATACTTTGGTGTGATGATGAAATTAATGTTGATTGGCAATTTGCAAAATACCAAATAGAAGAGCCAGTCTTATCAGAAAAAGATAAGGTTAGAAAACCACTTAGAGAAACAGAGGTTGACTTTTAATGAGATATTTAGTAACAGGTATTACTGGTCAACTTGGTTATGATGTAGTAAGAGTTTTAAAAGAAAATGGTATTACTAATATTTATGCTCCTACAAGTAGTGAGTTTGATATTACTAATAAAGAAATAGTAGTTGCTAAGACTAAAGAATTTAATCCTGATGTTATTATTCACTGTGCCGCTTATACTAAAGTTGATCAAGCAGAGATTGATACTGATACTTGCTATAAAGTTAATGTAACAGGTACTAAAAATATGACAGAAGCAGCAAAAGAGGTGGATGCCAAAATCATCTATATCAGTACCGATTACGTCTTTGATGGGGAAAAGAAAGGCGCCTATCTAGTAGATGATAAGACTAATCCTAAGTCTATCTATGGAAAGACTAAACTAGAAGGAGAGAAGATAGTTAGTAGTTATGAAAAATATTTTATTATAAGAATATCTTGGGTATTTGGAATTAATGGTAATAACTTTGTTAAGACTATGCTTAATCTTTCTAAGACTCATAAAGAGTTAACAGTAGTAGCCGATCAAATTGGTAGTCCAACTTATACTTATGATTTAGCAAAACTATTATATGATATGAGTAAAACTACTAAGTATGGAACTTATCATGCTACTAATGAAGGATGCTATAGCTGGGCAGATTTTGCAAGATTAATATTAAAAGATAAAGATACTAAAATAAAAGATGTAACTACTTTAGAATATCAAGATATGATTAATAAAAAGCAAGCACCAAGACCTAAAAACTCATTATTAGATAAAGAAAAACTAGTGGCAAATGGATTTTGTAAATTACCACCAGTTGAAGTTGCTTTAACCAATTATTTAATAGAATTAGAAAAAAAAGAAGCGTAACAATTATGCTTCTTTTGCTTCCATCTTATTTACTGCTTTAGTTAATCTTGATTTTAAACGAGCAGCTTTATTTTTATGAACTGATCCATGAGTACAAGCCTTATCAACTCTTTGAATAGCAATATTTAAAGTCTTTTTAGCTTCTTCACCTTTACCAGCAAGAATAGCTTTTTCACAGTTTTTAACTGCTGTACGCATACTTGAAGTTACAAGAGTGTTTACATCAGCTTTTCTTTCATTACTACGAACTCTTTTCTTAGCACTTTTAATATTTGGCATAATTTCACCTCGCTTCTTGTTTAAACATTTACATTTTACCAAAAAATAGAAGATATTGCAAATGTTTTAAATTTCTTTCTTATATATAATACAAAAAAGTAAGGGAAAAAGCAAGTAGATGAATACTTTATTTGTAAAAAGATAATACTATAACTGGTGATAAGTATGAAACATGAGATAGATTTAGCTAACTATAAAGTAAGGACTGATTTATTATCAGAAGTACTAGATAGAGAACTAAAAGATTATAAAAGAGAAATTAAATCTTTTGATGATATAAAAGTAGAAACTATAGAACTTGATAAGGAGTCAGCAAAGATTATTAATAAAAAAGAAGGCATTTATAAAACTATATATTTTGAAGATGTAACAGATGAAGATAATTATAAGAAACTAGATAAAGTACTAACTAGTGAATTAAAAGAATTCTTTAAAATAAAGAAACTAGATAATCTAAAAGAGTGTTTAATAATTGGATTAGGTAATAGAATATCAACACCTGATGCTATTGGCCCCTTAACTCTAGATGATATAAAAGTAACTAGACACTTATTTACACTAGGTTTTTCAGTACTTGAAAAGTATCGTTCCATTGCTACTTTTACTCCAGGGGTAATGGGAACTACAGGAATAGAAACTTATGATGCTATTATGGGTATCATTGCTAAAGTAAAACCAGACTTCATCATTGTAATAGATTCACTTTGTGCATCATCTATAGATAGATTAAATAAGACTATTCAAATAACAGATACAGGTATTCATCCCGGTAGTGGAATAGGTAATAATAGAAAAGAATTATCTTATGAAACATTAAATATACCAGTTATTGCTATAGGAGTACCTACTGTTTTAGAAGCTTCTACTATAGTAAGTAATACACTAGAGTACTTATTTAATCATATAAGTTATGAAAAAGATAATAAAGATAAGAAATCACTAAAGTTTGTTTCTACTCTTAATAGAGATTATAAAAATCATAAAGAAGATTTATCAAAAGAAGAAAAAGAAAAACTACTTGGTATAGTAGGGGGATTAGATAGTGATAGTAATAAAAGCTTAATGAGAGAAGTACTACTTCCCCTAGGATATAACTATATAGTAAGCTCTAAGGAAATAGACTTTGTTGTTAAGAAAATGTCATCACTACTAGCTAATTCTCTTAACAATAGTTTACTACTTTCTTAATTATCGACAAATCTTCTTTTCTTTTTTTGCTATAGTAACAACAAGAGGTGGTACTATGAGTAAGAAGATGAATCTTAAGAATAAAAAGAAGAAAAAACATATTATTAAGAAGAGTCTATTCATTATGACCTTTCTTTTATCATCATTCTTTACTATTAGATTATTAGCAAGTATTTCTATTAAAAATCAACAAGATGAATTTTTAACTTATTTATTAGAAAACCAAAATATCTATTTAGAAGATAAAAGACAAGGCTTTAGTTATTTTCATAAGATGATGATGAAACTTTTAAATATTGATCTAGGAAGTCCTTTAACCTTTCTTAATAGAGATTATAAGGGATTAACTAGCAATGAAGTAGTAAAACTTAAAAAGAGTGAAACTCCTAAAAAAATAGAATCTAAAAAAGAAAATCCTACTATCTATATTTATAATACTCATCAAACAGAGGATTATAAACCTACTAGTTATTTAGAATATAGTGTAAACCCTAGTGTTTTAATGGCTAGTTATATCTTGGAAGAACAACTTAGTAAGAAAGGTAATGTTGTTTTAGTAGAAGAAGAAAGTGTTAGTAAACTTAGAACTACTCTAGGATTAAATTATGCCGGTAGTTATAAAGTAACTAGGAGTATGATGGAAACTGCTAAAAAGAATAATCCTACTTTAAAGTATTATATTGATTTACATAGAGATGCCTTAACTCATGATAAAACAACTTTAACAGTAGGTGATAAAAGTTATGCTAAGATATTATTTTTAATTGGACTAGAGAATGCTAACTATCAAGAAAACTTAGACTTTACTAATAAGATAAGTGATTTATTAAATCAAAAGGTAAAAGGCTTAAGTAAAGGTATTTATAAGAAAGAAGGTCCTTTAGTAAACGGGGTATATAATCAAGACTTTTCTAATAGAGTAATATTAATAGAAGTAGGAGGTAATGAAAATACGATAGATGAAGTATATAGAAGTTTAATTGTCTTAGGAGAGGTACTTGATGAGGTGATTAAAAATGACTAAGTCTGGTATAGCAAGATTAGTAATATTAATTTTATTTTTTCTCTTTATGATTCTATATGGGATGCAGTTAACTGGTTATAATGAGTATAGAGCGAATAGAAAGAAAATGTTAACTAGTGAAGAGTTATCTAGTTATGAAAAAGATATAAAGGAAGGAAAAGATGTTTCAAGAAATGATTATCTTACTAAAAATAAGATATCTTATAAAAATAATCTTTCTAATTTAGGACTTGATATATCTAAGGGTATTAGTTATGTCTTTAATAAGACTATGGATGGACTATTTAAGTTGATGGAGGAAGCAGTTAACTCATAAAAAGGTACAACAAATGATACAGGAAGTAATAAAAAATGTACAAAATATATTCTAAAAAGTGGCAAAAAAGGTACAAAACCGTTATTTCAAAAGTTGTTTTCTTAACTAAATTAATGTATACTCTAGATGTGGTGATTTACGATGAAACAAAAAAATATACGTAATTTTTCAATTATAGCTCATATAGATCATGGTAAGAGTACCTTAGCTGATAGATTAATTGAATTAACTGGAGCACTTGATCAAAGACAAATGAAAGATCAAATACTTGATTCTATGGATATTGAAAGGGAACGAGGTATTACTATTAAGTTAAATACGGTTACTTTAAACTATGATTATCAAGGTGAGACTTATCAACTAAATTTAATTGATACACCAGGTCATGTTGATTTCTCTTATGAGGTAAGTAGAAGTTTAGCTTCTTGTGAAGGGGCTTTATTAGTAGTAGATGCTCATGAAGGAATAGAAGCCCAGACGTTGGCTAATCTTTATTTAGCACTTGACCATAATCTTGCTATTATTCCAGTAATTAATAAAATTGATTTACCAAATGCTGAGATAGAAAAGGTTGAAGGAGAGCTAGAAGCTCTTGGTTTTGATAAAAAAGATATCTTAAAAATAAGTGCTAAGACAGGGCAAGGGGTACCTCTTGTTCTTGAAAAAATAGTAACTGAATTACCTAGTCCTAAAGGAAATAGTGAAAAGCCTTTAAGAGCTTTAATCTTTGATAGTATTTATGATTCTTATAGAGGAGTATTGATGGCCGTTAGAGTCTTTGATGGTAGACTTAAGGTAGGAGATATGATCTCTATGCTGCAAACTGATACTAGTTATGAGGTGTTATCACTATTTATAAATACACCTAAAGAAAAAGAAATAGATGTTTTAGAAACAGGAGAAGTAGGATATGTTTATGCTTCTATTAAAAGTATTAATGATATTCATGTGGGTGATACTTTAACTACTACAAAAAACAAAGATGAGATAGAAGCTCTTCCTGGTTATCAACCAATGAAAAGTATGGTTTACTGTGGTTTTTATCCGATAGAAACTAGTGAGTTTGAACTATTAAGAAATGCTTTAGCTAAATTAAAACTAAATGATGCTGCCTTAACCTTTGAACCAGAAACGTCTCTTGCTCTAGGATTTGGTTTCCGTTGTGGTTTTTTAGGATTACTTCATATGGATGTTACTAAAGAACGTCTTGAAAGAGAGTTTTCCATCTCTTTAATAGCAACTGCACCTTCGGTTAAATATCAAGTACTTTGTCAAGATGGAACAACTACTATGGTAGAGTCACCATTCCAAATGCCAGATAAGAGTAAAATAAAAGAAATAAAAGAGCCTTATGTAAAAGCTCATATTTATACACCTAAAGATTATATTGGACCAATTATTGAACTTTCCAATGAAAAAAGAGGAATCATGGAGACAATTGATTATATAACTGATCAAAGAGTAGTAGTTGTTTACCTATTTCCTTTATCAGAAATAATCTATGATTTCTTTGATAGATTAAAATCTATTACTAAAGGTTATGCTTCTTTTGATTATGAATTTATTGAAGATAGAGTAAGTGACTTAGTTAAACTTGATGTCTTATTAAATGGCGAAACAGTAGATGCTCTTAGTATGATTGTTCATAGAAGTTTTGCTGATAAAAAAGGTAGAGAATTAGTAGAGAGACTAAAAGAAGTTATTCCAAGACAATTATTTGAAGTACCAGTACAAGCTAGTGTAGGTGGAAAGATAATTGCAAGAACAGATATTAAAGCTTTAAGAAAGAATGTCTTAGCTAAATGTTATGGTGGTGATATTACAAGAAAGAAAAAGCTTCTTGAAAAACAAAAAGAAGGAAAGAAAAAGATGAAACGTTTGGGATCTGTTGAAGTTCCTCAAGAAGCTTTCCTTGCTTTATTAACTAAGGATAAAAATTAAAAACAATAGAAGGGTTATTGTGATAAAAATGGAAAATAAATATAATTTAACAAGAGAGCAAAATGTTTTTGTTGCTAAACGAAATATAGTTAATTATATTTGGAACAGTGCTACTTTAGAAGGAATAAAAGTTACCTATCCTGAAACTCAAGCTATTTATGATGGCGGAATTGTTAATGGACTTACTGTTGATAATATTATTGCTATTAATAATTTAAAATATGCTTGGCAATTTATCTTAGAAACAGAAGATATAGAATGTGATTATAAACTACTTTGTCATATTCATAAATTGGTTGCTGATAAACTTGTACTTGATACTGATTTAGGAAAAATTAGAACTACTCCTGTTAATATAGGTGGTACAAGTTTTAAACCTCAGTTTCCAATTGAAAGCCAAATAAAAGAAGAATTAGTAGAAATATTAAATCAAGAAGAAAAAACTAAAACGGAAATAGCTATTGAATCTATGTTATATATTATGAGAAGACAAATGTTTATAGATGGTAATAAAAGAGTTGCTATGCTTTTTGCTAATAAAATAATGATAGATAATGGTTGCGGTATAATAACTATTGCTAAAGAGTATCAAGAAGAGTTTTATACTAAACTTATTAAATATTATGAAAGTGGCAATATGCTAGAATTAAAGAACTTTATTTATACTTATTGTATCGATGGGATAAACCTTTAATCATTAAAATAGATATAAATAATTCTTAAAATCACATCTAAATTTTCTAAATAAGAGTAGTGAGTAGAATCTTTAAAGACGATAAGCTCACTATTTTTTATTTTTTTCTTCATTAAAATACCATCGCTTAAAGGAGTAGCAGTATCTTTATCACCCCAAATTAATAAAGTTTCTGTCCTTATATTAGCCAAATAATCAGTAAGGTCTAAATTAACTATATTTTTAAAAGTCTCTCTTTCCTCTTTATTTAGAGATTTATAATCACTAGAAGCGAACATCTTAAAGATTTTATTCTTATATTTAGTTCTATATTTTGAAGGGATAAGTCTAGCTAGTTTTTGTAATAGTTTATAACTTTTTAGTCTAAGCCGTTTAGTTATTGTCATTTTAGGCTTTATACCAGCACTATCTATTAGTAATAGCTTTTTAACCCTTATGTTATATAGTCCAGTTAAAAGGATGGCAATTCTTCCTCCAAAAGAGTGAGCTATTATATAAGGATTAGTGATTTTTTCTTTATCAAATAAAGCAATAATAAGAGCTGTATAGTCATGCATAGTTAAAACTTTCTTAGGAAATGGTGTTTTACCAAAGCTAGGATAATCTACAATATAGATAGTATAATTATCTTTTAGAGAATCAATCATTGTTTTAAAAGTATCTTTAGTATTTCCCCAACCAGGTAGTATTACAATCACATCTTTTTTATTGCCAATCTTGTCATAGTAAAGTTTAATATTCTTATAAGTAATGTACATAATAATCACCTGATTTATCATATGAAACAGGTAAGAAAATGTGAAATGTTTTGACTTTGAAATTAGAAAATGTTAGGATAAGTCATGGAGAGATTACTATGGATATAGAGATAAAATATAATGATGAAGTTGATTTATTTAGTTGGGATTTAAATCTTAACATGAGAGTAGAAAGATATATTAAAGAACATTTCTATCCAGCTTATACCATATCTATGTTAGCACCTATTTACTTAGTTGGTGGCGGGATAAGAGATTTGCTAAATGCTAAAAAACCAAAAGATTTAGATTTTGTGGTGCTAGGAGACAATAAAGATTTTATATTAGATACCTTTAAAGCTTATGATATAGTCCCATCTTATAATAGATTTCTTGGTTATAAGTTTGATTATAATGATACAACAATAGATTTGTGGTTAGCAGAAGACTTGTTTTCAGCAATTCAGTACAATGTAGATGGACTTTTATTTGATGTAAAAAATAAATCTATGATATCTCTTACCTTTAATGATTTTCAAAAGAATGGATTAAGGCTTGTAAATCCGTGTAATAACATTAATAATAATAGAGAAGAAAAATTAAAAACATTTGAAAAGGTCTTTAGACACAATAATAAAGTCTAGAATTATGTTGAATTTTGGTTTGATAGATGTTATAATATAGCCGATTGTTGGGGGAATTATGGAAACTAGAATATTAGAAAGTAAAGATATTGATTATATGTTAAGTATAGTTAAAACAAGTTTAAACGATAAAATAAAGACAGAAAAATTATATGGGCTTTGTAACTTTAAAAGTTTAAATGATACTATAGCAAAAGATAATGCTCAAAGAAAAGATGACTTGGAAAAATTATAAATCATTTATAGAGACTATGATAAAAAAAGGTATTTTCCATTATCTATAAATCGTTATAAGTGTAAAGCAGAAGATATTGAAATACGAATTGCTAAACTAGAAAAAGCCAAAGAAATAATTACATCAAATTTAGAAGACTATAAAAAACTGAAGTGATATTAACACTATATAAAAATGCCGAAGATTTTAGAAGACAATATTCTTTATTTCAAAAGTTTGGAAAAGAAGATGAAAAATTAACCATATTTAGAGAAACACTTTCTAATATTGATAAAGTATACTCCATCTTTTTAAAATACGAAGAATCAGGATTGGTTGACAATATTAAATTTATTAATAGTAATAAAGAGTTAATTGAAAATTATGATTATGCTAGAAGAGTTATTAATGCTTATATAGATGATATAGATAGTTATAATCATAGAAAATTTTTTACTAGTATAGATATCGATAAAGAAAAATTCCTTTTTTGTCTAAAAACTATGGAAATCTTTGATCCTAATTTATATAAAAGGTATCAAGAAAAGAAAGAAATTAATAAAAAGGTTCGTTACATTAAAAGCAGAGAAACTATTGAAGACTTAGTAGTGGAAATTAAAACCGGTAGTTTTAAAGGTGGTACTCCTTTTGATTTATTAGAATTTATTAGAAAAGTTCCTTTTAAATATAAACATGATTTCTTTAAATCTATCACTGAATTTATGAGTAAAAATTGTACAAAAGAAGAATATAGTGTTATGACTAAATATATGTATAAAAATAAAGATGTCTTTAAACCTTTAAATTTAAATACAGTTTATGATACTAAAACAATTATAAAAGGAAGAGAACTAATATTATAGAATATTTAAAAGTAACTGGTATACCAATTATACATAAGTCATATTCTGCTGCAAAACTTAAGTACATAAATGGAGAAATAACTAAAGGATTAGTAAACCAATAAAAAGCTAAAATATTTGTTAAAGTAAATTGACAAATATAGTTATTAATATTATAATCAAGTCATAAATCGGTGAAACAGAAGAGTAAGTATAACTTAATCTTTAAGAGAGTAGTTGGTGGTGTGAGGCTATAGATTAACTATACTGAATGGGCTGATTGAGAGACTACCGAAATAATAGTAGGCTAGTACGGAGTGTTCCTTCGTTAACAAAGAATCATATATGTTGGTATATGAAATTATTATTAGGTGGCATAATAAGTATTAAATCTTATCCTATAATGGATAGGATTTTTATTTTTGGAAAAGAGGTTAAAATATGGAAAAGAAAAAAATAGTATTAACAGGTGAAAGACCGACCGGACCTTTACATATCGGTCACTATGTTGGTTCATTAAAGAGTAGAGTGAAAATTCAAAATGAAGGTGATTATGATGAGATGTATTTGTTTGCAGCAGATGCTCAAGCTCTAACAGATAACTTTGATAATCCGAAGAAAGTAAGAGATAATATCTTTGAAGTAGCCTTAGATAATTTAGCATGTGGAATAGATCCTACTAAAGTAAATTATTTTATTCAGTCAGAAGTACCAGAACTTACGGAACTTACTTTCTACTATATGAATCTTGTAACAGTAGCAAGACTTCATCGTAATCCAACTGTAAAAGAAGAGATAAAACTAAGAGGATTTGAAGAAAGTATTCCTGCAGGATTTTTTACTTATCCGGTTAGTCAAACAGCTGATATAACGGCTTTTAAAGCAACAGTTATTCCAGTGGGAGATGATCAATTACCAATGATTGAACAAGCAAGAGAAATAGTTAGAAAATTTAACTCTATCTATGGAGAAGTTTTAGTAGAACCAACAGCCATGTTACCAGCTAATGAAAATGAAAAGAGATTAGTAGGAATAGATGGTAATGCTAAGATGAGTAAATCACTTGGTAATTGTATTTATCTAAAAGATAGTCCGGAAGAAATAAAAAGAAAAGTATTTTCAATGTATACAGACCCTAATCATATAAAAATAGAAGATCCAGGAAAAGTAGAAGGTAATGTCGTATTTACTTATCTAGATACATTCTGTAAAGAAGATTCATTCTCTAAATATCTACCTGTTTATAAGAATCTAGATGAGTTAAAAGAACACTATAGAAAAGGTGGACTAGGTGATATGAAGATTAAAAAATTCTTAAATGATATCTTACAAGAAGAGTTAAAACCAATTAGAGAAAGAAGAGAAGAATTAGCAAAGAATCCAGAATATGTTTATAATGTTTTAAAAGAAGGAACTAGGAAAGCAAGAGAAAAAGCAAGTGAAACTTTAAGAGAAGTAAAACAAGCTATGGGAATAAATTATTTTGCTGATTCATCTTTTCTAGAAGAAGTTAAAGAAAAATATAACATTTAGATATAATAGATTTGGAGGTGAAATATGAAAATCATTATAAATAATCCATATGATATAAAAAATATAACAGAAAAGGTCATTAGAATAAAAGCTCTACTTATAAATGATAATAAGATATTAATTGCTAATAGTGATAATATATTTCAGTTTCCAGGTGGTCATTTAGAAGAAAATGAAACTTTTGAAGAATGTTTAAAAAGAGAAGTATTAGAAGAAGTTGGAATAGAACTAGATGATAATGAATTTGATAAACCATTTATGAAGATAGTAGATATTTATAAAAATCATCCCAAAGTAGGTATGAATAGGCAGTGTGAAATGTATTATTATATAGTTAATACTACAAAGAAAGAAGACTTAACTAAGGTAAATTATACTTTGGAAGAAAAGAAAGGTAATTTTAGAATAGAAGAGTTTGGTCTTGATGAAGTGATTGATAAAATATATCAAAATATTCCAAATAATAAAATGAATGAATTAATATCTTATGATATGATAAAAGTAATTGAAGAGTATTTAGCTAGAAAAAAAGATTGACAAGTAAAATTTTTCATACTATATTAGTATCAATATCAAGGAGTAACTATGAAGAAGAATTGTCTAAACTATTTAAAAAAGCTTAAAAAAACAGTATTCTCTAATAATTCTTTCGTATGCTGCTCTTTAAGATATAAAGAATGTCACTAAGGAAAACCTTGGTGATTTTTTGATATATAAGGAAAGGGTGTTTAAATTATTGCTGAAAGAAAAGTATGTTTATGAAAATTAAACCCACCACAAA
>CAVLCG010000012.1:0-15882 GCA_963661445.1 bacterium
CCATTAGATGAAGGTGATACTAGAGTAAATTCTAATTATGTTAGATATAATCTAGAAAAAGATAGTAGTACTTTACAACCATCATCTTTAGAAGGAGACCAAGCAATAGACAAAGGAATAATTAAGAAGAATCAAACGATTAATTATAAAATGAGATTATGGTTTGCAAATGATATACCTCAGTCGGAAGAAAATAAAGTCTTTAAAGCTAAACTAAATATAGTAGGTAGTCAAAATACTAAGATGATGGCTACTAGTTTAGGATTAACTAATGACGAGAAAGCAACAATTACAAAAGTAATATTTCAAGATTCAATAAAATCTATTGATAATGAATCAAAAGTTTGGGATATATCGGCAGCTAAAAATAAAACAATAATGGCAAGAATGGTACCTAATACTGATGATAATACTACTAATATATTGTATATACAATCAGATAAAGAAATATTTGCTAACTATAATAGTGGTAATCTATTTGCTTATATGGAACAGTTAAAAGCAATAGAAAATATAGAATTATTAAATACCTCAGCAGTAACTAACATGAATGGAATGTTTCTGGGGTGTACTAGTCTGGAAACGATTGATGCCAGTCATTTTGATATCTCAAATGTAACAAGTATGAATGGTATGTTCACTAGTTGTAGTAACTTGATGAGTTTAAATGTAAGTAATTTTGATACATCTAAAGTAACAGATATGACTAATATGTTTGGCAATTGTACAAGTTTGATAAACTTAGATTTAAGTCACTTTGATACCTCAAATGTCACTAGTATGCAAAATACATTTTCTGGATGTAAGTCTCTTACTAATTTAAATATCAATAGTTTTAATACTTCAAAAGTAACAGATATGAAAAGAATGTTCTTTGATTGCTCTAGTTTAATAGAACTTGATGTAAGTAAATTTGATACGTCAAATGTCACTAATATGAGTTATATGTTTAGTAATTGTAGTAATTTAACAAATCTAGACGTAAGTAGTTTCAATACTAAAAATGTAACAGATATGGCTCAGATGTTTAATAATTGCACGAATTTAACCAATTTAGATTTAAGTAATTTTAATACTTCAAAGGTAACTAATATGAATAGTATGTTTTTTAACTGTAGTAATTTAACAAATCTAGATGTAAGTAGCTTCAATACTAAAAATGTAACAGATATGTCAACTATGTTTAGAGGCTGTGGTAGTCTAACAAGTTTAGATGTAAGTAACTTTAATACCTCAAACGTTACAATTATGCGTAGTATGTTTCATCAATGTTATAAACTACAAAGTATAGACTTGGGAAACTTTGATACTTCAAATGTAACTGATATGACTTTTATGTTTTACTTGGACTCTTCATTAGTATCCATAAACTTCAAAAATGCTGATTTTAGTAATGTTACTTCCTATGGAGATATGTTCTTTAATATGACTTCTTTACAAAAAGTTATAGCTAAGGATGCAACTGCTAAAGCTTGGTTAGAAGATAAATTAGGTGGAAAAGGTACAGTTACTATTGCTTAACTAAAAGGGAAAAATATTTTTCTCTTTTTCTTTGTATTTAAATATTTTTGTGATACAATTATTACAAGATAGGAGTTGGCTTATTATATGTTTGATAGAATTATTTATATAGGTGATCAAGGTGCTCAAATTAAATTAAAAGATAAAGAACATCTTGCTATGAACTTGATGAATCTGCATCTTGTTATTGAAGATGAAAATAAAAAAATATTAGCAGAGGTAGATGATTTACAAGATGATATTGTAAAGGTACGTTTTTTAGGTGAGATAGTAAATGGTAGACTAGTAGGTGGTGTTTTAAGAAAACCTAAGATTGATGCTAGTATTAGAGTAATTGAACAAAACGAAATACCAATGATAGTTGGTCGTGATGAAGCAGGATACATGTTACTTGGAGTTAGTCCATTTTATAATGATCATCCAGTATACTTAGATGTTAATAACTTCTTTAGTAATCATTTTGCTATATTTGGTAATAGTGGTAGTGGTAAGAGTTGTGGTATTTCTAGAATTATGCAAAATATGTTTATGGATAAAAGATTATTTCCTTATAAATCTAATATCATAATCTTTGATGCTTCTGGAGAATATTATAATGCTTTTAAAGATTTAAATAGAATAGATAGTAATTATCATTATAGATTTATTACCACTAATGAAACTGATGGAATAGGAGAACCATTAAGACTTCCAATATTCTTACTTAATGAAACAGATATAGCTTTACTTTTGCAAGCTTCAAATCACTCACAATTACCAATTATTGAAAGAATGTTAAAGTTAGCTAGAATTTTTGCCCAAGGTGGAGATGCTAATAGGTATAAAAACCATTTAATTGCTAAAGCGATAATGACTATATTATATAGTAATGAAACATCTCCGCATAAGAGAAATGAAGTATTTTCAATCCTTGCTAGTTGTTCGACTCCAGAGTTTAGTTTAGAGTCACCTGTACAAGGTATTGGTTATGTTAGAAAATTTAGAGAATGTTTCTTAATTGATTCACATGGACAATTCTCTGAAAGTGTTTTATTAACTGAATATGTATCAAGTTTTATTCATGATGAGTTTGATGACTATGAACCACCTAAGGAATGTTATTATACACTAGAAGACTTAGAGAAGGCCTTAAACTTTACATTAATTAGTGAAGGATGGCTTCGTAATGAAAAAACATATGGTGATTCAGTAACCCTTAGAGTTAGACTTCACTCTTTAATAACTTCTAATAATGCTAAGTATTTCTCTAGTCCTACTGGCAGATATGAAACTTTAGAAACTTATTTATCTAACTTAATAATTTCTAATGGAACAAAATATCAAATTATAAATATTAATCTAGATGATGTTGATGATGACTTTGCTAAAGTAATAACTAAAGTATATTCAAGACTCTTATTTGAATTTACTAAAGGATTAAAGAATAGAGCAAGTATTCCTTTTCATATTCTAGTTGAAGAGGCTCATAGATATATTCAAAATGATACTGATAGATTCCTAATTGGATATAATATATTTGAACGTATTGCTAAAGAAGGTAGAAAGTATGGATTAATTTTAGGACTTATTTCCCAAAGACCTGTAGAATTATCTGATACTGTTATTTCCCAGTGTTCTAACTTCTTAATCTTTAAGATGAACCATCCAGTTGATGTTGACTATATTAGAAAAATGGTACCAAATATTTCAGATGATGTAGTAGAGAAACAAAAAACTTTACAATCAGGTACTTGTCTTGGATTTGGTAGTGCCTTTAAAATACCGCTTATTGTTAAGTTAAAGATGCCTGATCCTATGCCTAAGAGTGGTAACTGTGATGTAGTTAGTATTTGGAATGGTAATAGAAATACTTCTCCTACACCTAGTGTTAGTATTCAACCACAACCAGTAGTATCTACGGCTGTAGAAGAGACTACACCAACCTTTATAACTACTCAAGGTATATCTGAAGTTAATAATATTAATAACGAATCAGCTCCTAGTGTTCAACCAATTGTAGATGAAACTACACCAAACTTTGTAACTCCACAAAATATTGGTATTGAACAAACACCTAATAATCAAGGAGTTATTCAACCATCAAATGCTATTAATTTTGGTACTAGTTCTAATAATCAGCCAATTACACCAATGCCAGCAAATGATACAATAAGTCCCATTCCAGAGGTAATGCCTGGAAATAATGATGAAAATACTACACCAACTTTTATGTAGTTTAAAACTTAAAGGCACTTGTAAAAGATGCCTTTTTCTTGTATAATTTAGATAAGATTGGGGTTGATATCATGCCTTTAGAAATATTTAAAATGCCCGAAGTATTGAATCTTCTTCATGATACATTAGAGGCTGAAAAGACCATTAATAAAGTATCAGTCTTTTCCCCTAATGGAGAAAAGTATGGCTATAATCAATACTCATTAATGATAATAATGGACTTTTTAATAAAATATTGTATTGTTATAAAGGATACTAAGAACTTTTCTTACTGTATAGAAGAGTTAAAGAAAATGATTAGTAACTATAGTGATCATAAAGAACTAGTTTTGTGGTCTAATGAATTATTAGGAGAATTAATAAGATTAAAGCTTAATTTAACTGATAAGACATCTAGTGACAATAAAAGAAAAATCCTATCATATTTATATGAAGAGTATATTGTTAATGGTTATATGTTTCATAGTTTTCCAAGTGCTTTTAAGGAATTAGTAGAAGAAAAAGGAATTGATGCTAAGGATTATTCTTATCCTGTATTTTATATGAAGAAACTTTATTATATTTTTAAAAATCATAAGTATGATGAAATTATACCTCAATATTTACTTGATGGTATTACATCTATTTCTATAACGGATTCACCAGCGATGGCTTATTATTATGCTTTTAGAAGTCCTCAATATTTTTGTAATTTAGTAGCTACTTCTAAGTATTATAAAGATAATATTAGTTATGATTATGAGGCTTATTATCGTAAAGATATGGATGCTTGTAGAAATAACTTATCACTTTTAACAAAACACTTAAATATGACTGATAAAGAAAAAGACACAGTGATAACAGCATTCGAGAAACAATGGAGTTTATTAGATGCTAGTAACTCATTACCAGAAATAGCTTTTATATCTAGAAAAGATGTAGGTAAAGATAGTTTAGATGATATAGATGAAATAATTAAAAAATCAAGGTATGAAGATTTAGTTGTTTCTATTGCTAGAATTACTGATAGTAAGTATTCACATATTAGAAGATATTCTCCTTTATTTCCTCTTAGTTTTACAGTTAAAACTTTTCCTAGTTATAGAGAGGTAAAAGCTAATAAGTTTATTATAAAAGAAAAGGAAGAAGTAGTAGTAGAGAAGAAAGAAAAAGAATCAGTAATAGTTCCTAAGAGAAGTGAAAGTTATGGTTATGCTACAATTCTTTCACTATTAGGATTGCTATTTATTTCTTTAGGATGTACACTAATAATTATATTTAGATATTATGGAATTGGAGGAGTTTAGATGAGTTTAAAAGTAGTATTTATGGGAACACCTGAGTTTGCTGTTTCTATAGTCAAATTACTAAATGATAATTATAAAGTAGTGGGAGTAGTTACACAACCTGATAAGATGGTAGGTAGAAAGAAAATTATGACACCTACTCCTGTTAAAGTTGTTAGTGAAGAGCTAGGATTAAAGGTTTTTCAACCAAGACATATAAAAGAAGAGTATCAACCTATTTTAGATTTAAAACCAGACTTAATAGTAACTTGTGCTTATGGACAAATATTACCAGAAGAGATACTTAATTATCCTAAGTATGGTTGTATTAATGTTCATGCTTCTCTTTTACCAAAACTAAGGGGAGGAGCCCCAATTCATCATGCTATAATTGATGGCTATAAAGAAACTGGTATTACTATTATGTATATGTCTAAAAAAATGGATCAAGGTGATATCTTAACGCAAGTTAAAACAGAAATAAGAGATGATGATACTTTAGGTACATTACAATACAAGTTAAGTGAAATGGCTAAAGATTTGTTAAAAGCTACTATTCCCTTATTAATTGATGGAAAAATATTTTCTCTAAAACAAAAGGAAGAAGAAGCAACTTATGGTTATAATATTTCAAGAGAAGAAGAAAAGATAGATTTTAATAAAACTTGTGAAGAGATAGATAGACAAGTAAGAGGATTAAATCCCGTACCAGCTTGTTATACAACACTTGATGGTAAAAGATTAAAGGTCTATGATGTTCGTTTTGGTGATAAGTATTTTCCAAATACTGAAAATGGTACCATAGTAGATTTTCATCATGATGGTTTTGGTGTTGTTTGTGGTGGTAAAGAGTTAGTAATTACTGATCTTGCTCTTGAAGGTAAGAGAAGATGTGCTGCTAAAGACTTTTTAAATGGGGTTTCAAAAGAAAATTTGAAAGGAAAAGTATTAAGATAAATGGAAAAGAAAGAGAAGGAAGAAACTAAGAAGGTTGTTAAAAATTTATTAAAGTCAGAAAGAGGAAGAGCCATCTTGTTTTTTCTTTTCTATTTTGTTTTCTTTCTGGTTATAATTTTAATGGCTAGAACTAATCTTAGTAATAATAAGAAAAGTAATACTAAAATTGAATCTACTACTAGTATAAAAGTAGATTATGATTTAAAAAAATTAGAAGAAGGTAATTATCGTTTTACTAGAGAAGAGACAAGGAATGATATTAAGACTATTTTTACTGGTGAAACTAATGGGGGAAGAAGTTCTTTCCTTATGACTAATGATAATAGTATTAAAAACTTTTTCTCTTATAATGATATTTATTTGGAAAAAGAAAATAATAGTTATAAAGTATCAGTTAATCCTTATTTATATCCTAGACTTAATGATTACTCTACAATAAAGAAGATACTTGATACTGCTCACTTGAAAGCAAAAACTACATATGAAAATGGTAATACTATTTATCAATATGAGATAAGTTCAACCTCTCTTTTATCTATCATAGATAATAAAGAGGTGGATTTAGATGATCAGGTTAATCTAATTAATTTAACAACAGATGAAAATAGAAAGGTAGTAGAAATTATCTATCAATTAGATAGTTATCATAGTTATAGTTATAATGTAGTAGAAACTCTTACTATAAAAGTAAATTATAGTGATTATGGTAAAGTTAAAGAGCTAGAAATACCTGGATAGTTCTTTTTTCGTTTAGTGATAAAATGAATGGACAAAGTGAGACAAAGTTAGATATAATAGATACGGAAGTGGAGATGAAAATATGTTTGAAAGTCTAGGAGATCGTTTACAAGAAGTTCTCCATAAAGCGAAAGGTTATGGAAAGATAACTGAAGAAAATATTGATGAGATGATGAGAGAAATCAGACTTTCTTTATTGGAAGCTGATGTTAACTATAAAGTTGTAAAAGAATTTACTACTAAGGTAAAGGAGAAAGCTTTAGGTGAAGAGGTTAAAAGAAGTATTAAACCGGGTGACTTATTCGTTAAAATAGTAAAAGACGAATTAACTGAACTACTAGGAGGAGAGGCAGCTCCTTTAAATATGGAAGGTAATCCTGCTACTTTGATGTTAGTTGGTCTTCAAGGTTCTGGTAAGACTACTACTATTGGTAAGCTTGCTAACTATCTAAGAAAAAAATATAAGAAGAAACCATTACTAGTAGCTGGTGATATTTATAGACCAGCTGCCATTGATCAGTTAAAACAGTTGGGTAAACAGTTAAGTATCGAAGTATATGAAGAAGGTATAACTAATCCTGTTTCTTTATGTCAAAGAGCTTATAATTATGCTAAAGAAAACGGTTTTGATTATGTCTTAATTGATACTGCTGGACGTTTACAAATTGATGAACAGTTAATGGAAGAATTACAAGAAGTAGAAGAGGCAATTAAACCCCAAGAGACTTTATTAGTACTTGATTCTATGATGGGACAAGATGCTATTCATGTAATTAATGGTTTTAATGAAAAGTTAAACTTAACAGGTGTTATCTTAACTAAATTAGATGGTGATACTAGAGGTGGAGTTGCTTTATCTGTTCGTCATTTAACTAATCTTCCTATTAAGTTTATTGGTACTAGTGAAAAGTTAGATGGCCTATCTAGTTTTGATCCAGAAAGAATGGCTGGTAGAATTCTAGATATGGGTGATATTATCTCTTTAGTTGAGCAAGCTGAAGAAGCAATTGATGAGAAAGCGGCTACTAAGGCTGCTAAGAGACTACAACAAGGTAAGTTTGATTTAGAAGACTTTTTAACTTCTATGAAACAAATAAAGAAGTTAGGACCACTTGAAAATTTAATCAAGTTAATACCAGGTGCTAAAAAGATGGGACTTTCTAATATCCAAATACCTGAAAAACAACTTGCTCATGTAGAAGCGATTATTCTTTCTATGACACCAGAAGAAAGACGTGATCCAAAACTAATAAAAGCTAGTAGAAAGACAAGGATAGCTAAAGGTAGTGGTAGATCTGTTCAAGAGGTAAATCAATTACTTATTCAATTTGAACAAATGAAAAAGATGATGAAAGGCTTTAAGAAAGATAATATGCAATTACCTTTCTAGAGTTTAGGTATACTAATCCTTTTATCATCTTTATGATAAATATAG
Organism: bacterium; assembly: GCA_963661445.1. Taxonomy (GTDB): domain Bacteria; phylum Bacillota_I; class Bacilli_A; order RF39; family UBA660; genus Onthousia. The sequence continues at coordinate 8,131 of CAVLCG010000012.1, forward strand.
TCGAGATCAATTAATTTGATCTTTTTCTTTTGATAACTTTTACTTTGAGTAATATCAACTACTTTGTGATTACCATCTACATCTTTAAATCCTTGATAATTCATCTCATTAGTAAATAAAGCGAAATTAGATTCAAAATTATTATCACCAATAACTAGATTAGCTCTTTCCAAATCTTTCTTTATATCAGTGATATCATCTTTAGTTAGTTTAATAGCCTCTCCTTTAGGACTTATTTCAATATATAGATTATTCTTTTCTAATGGAAATTTCTTTTGAACAATTAAATCATTAAAACGATAGAAAGTGGGAAAGTCAAAAGTTTCTTTTTTATCGCCAATTTTTAATACTTTATCATCAAAGAAGAAAGTAAAGTTGGATGAACCTGATCCTTTATATTCTAAACTAGTAAAGTCAAAGTTATTATCTAGTTTTTCAAAATAATAATATAGATTATTTTTCATTATTTTATACACTATCTTAGACTTAAAATATAGCTGCAAGGGAGCATTCTTTTCCTTCATTTTTTTAGATAATAAATATAGTAGGGGATAATTATCAGTTAGATATTTTTCCACTTCTATATATTTTCTTGCTAAATAGTTAATAACTCTTGCATATTCATTTTCTGATAGATTAAATTCATCAATATTATTTAATATATTAAAAATAGTTTCTAAATCTTCTATTTGTTTTACTTTTTCTAACATAGTTACTCCCTTTTTGGCTAATATTATAACACTCTTCTTAGGCTAAATAAAGATGCTTTAATGGTATACTGTCATACTTTATATTAGAGGAGGAAATATAATGTTATATAATAATCAAAATTTTGATATGAATCAATCTGCTAGTATTGTAGGAGATGGAAACATAATTGATCAAGATATGGATATTGATGTTAATATTAATGGTATGGGAATGAATCAAGGTACTTATATGCAAGGTACTACCCAAAGTCCTATTATAGAACCTATGCAAGAAAGACAAATTAATAGAACAATAATTCATCAAGTTCCACATGTTTGTCCAATCAGAACTAGAATAATTAATCATCATATTTATAAACATACTTATTGTCCAGAATATTCTTGCTGTGAAGAAAATGTAGTAAGTAATATTAATCAAGGTTCTTGTTGTAATTTCCGTTAAGATGAGGTTATCTCATCTTTTTCTTTGGGATATAGTTAATATGTGCTATTATGGAGGTAGAGGTGATAGTTATTAAAACATTAACAATAAAAGAACCATGGGCTTCTTTAATTATCAATGGCTATAAGATGTATGAATTTAGAAGCTGGAAAACTAAGTATCGGGGTAAAATTTTAATTCATGCTGGTATGACTTTAGAAAAAGATATGGCTAAAAGATTTAAATCTTATAATCTTAATTATTATAAAGGAGAAATTATTGGGGAAGCGACATTAGTAGATTGCATTTTAGTGGATGAAGAGTTTAACCAAAAATTACGTGATATTAATCCTCTTGTTTATGGAAGAAGTAATCATGTTGAGACTTATGCTTGGAAATTAGAAAATATAAAGAAGTATGACCAACCTATTAAAATGAAGGGAAAGCTTGGTCTTTGGAATTATGAAAAGTAGGTGATTAATATGGATTTAGATTCATTTTATAACTCTATATTAAATATAGGTAATAAAGATAAATATAATGATATAGTAAAAATAGTGAAAGAAGAAAAAGCTAAACTATTAGAGAGTACAGATTCACTAGATGGTTTTTGTAAGTATTTAGCTAATCAAATAGAATATGAAATTAAGACTAATCTTAGTGGTGTTTGGGTAAGTAGTATTGACTTAAATGAATTAGTACAAGTTGATCATGTAGTATTACTTACTGAATATCGTAATAATGATGAGATGAAAAGATTACTTATAGATCCAACTTTTTCACAATTTACTAAGTCTAGTGATAAAAAGTTAGTAGGTTTAGCAAGCTGGCCTAGTGAGAATTTAGATGAAAACTTTAGAGATAAACTTTTAACAGATGGAGTAGTAGAGGTGGATGATACTAGTTTCAATAGATATTTAGATTCTTTTGGTAATCATTATCAAGATATTAATTTAGATAGTTACTTAAGAGATAGAAAGGTAAATAAGATAAAGTGAAAGAAGAGTATCAAAAGATTAAAACAACAAGTGAGCTACTAATATTTATGGATAAGATTAATTATGGATATCTATCTAGTAGTGGTAAGGTGTATTTAAATAATGATGGCAACTGGTATTTAGAGTATATCTTAGAAAATACTAGTGATATTTTAACTACTATGACAGGTAACTGTTTTGATCAAACAGAACTAGAAAGAGATTGGTTTACTAAGAATAATTATTATGTAGAAACATACTTTGAAATGGTTAATCTAGATTATGAAAATATTTATCCAACACACTCATTTTTAGTATATAAAAATAATAATAATAATAATAGTTGGTATTTATTTGAACATGCTGATTATGAAAATAAAGGTATATATGAATTTACTAGTAAAGAAGAATTATTAAGGTTTCAAATGAATAATTATATCTCTTACTTAAAAACTTTTAATATTAGTGATTTGGAATTATCTAGAGTTATACTTAGAAAGTTTGAAAGACCAAAAGAACATGTCAGTGCTAAAGAATATCTAGATTATGTTGTTAATAGTGAAATAGTAAATATATAAACAAAAAGAACTGATTATATATATAATTTTTATCTTAATTTTTCATTATAAGAATAACTACAGTTTCCAATTTATATACGACATTTCATGTATGCTGTTCGAAATTTTGTGTCTATGTTCTACACTAATATCATTTATTTAAAACTATAATATGTATATTTTTATATTTATTTATCATAATATATAATGTGCCTAGTATCCCGTGTGGAACTAGGACTTTTTTATTTGTTCCCAGTCGTGTGGAAATCCCATAGTTTTTTTTACATCTTCTATACTAATTGATTCTAACTTACTAGCAATACTATATATTCTACCATTTACTTTATTATAAAAATGATTAAAGTCTTTTTTAGATAACAATATTTTAAGTACAATTGTTAAAGCAAATAAATCATTTTTACCTCTAATATATTGATTACCTTGAATTGGTATATTTAACGCAATATGATATTTTGTGTTAGGTAAACTTATTTTTTTGAATGATGTAGAATCATATAGTCTTTCATCGTGAGCACATAGATTTCTCCAAAATGCTAACATTTTAATATAAACACATAAATCACCTTCATTAACATTAAAATGCTTTGCTATTTTAACTCTTAAAGGTTGTTTTATATATTCATAAAATTTTGAAATTGTTCCTAATGATAGTGCATTTACTAAAACCCATAAAGGAACATAGCCATATTTCATTATATAATGATTAATATAATCTTTCTTCTCGATAGAATCTGCTATTTCTTTTTGAATAGAAGAAATTAAATATTGAATACTTTTAATTCTTCTTTCTATAACATCATCTTTATTACTAATAGTTTTTAATGTATCAAAATTATCAATTTTTAAATAATTATCATGTCCGTATTCTTCAGAAAAGTAATATGCCACTAGTGTTTTCAATCTGTTTTCAATTTTTAAAATATTTTCTAAGTATACGGTTCTTATACTTCTATCAAATTCAGAAAGGTAAAATAATTCTTCGTACTTTGCCTCATTTTTAAAAATTTCATTACCGTTATCATCTATTGTTACAAACAATTTTTTATAGCCATTAATTGTATTATAGTAATTAGTTTCTAACAACTTTTCTTTAGCAAATTCTTCATCATTAAACACTAATCCTCTACTTTTTAATATTTCAATTTGTTCATCTATTGTTTTAAACTCTTTTATCATACTAATCACCTCCAAAAAAAATCTCTGGTCCACACGGGATCCAGAGCTCATTTACATATTAATTGTATACCCGTTCAAAATAAATTGCAAGCTTTTTGATTTTTTTTATTAATTCTTATACACTGATAAGGTATAACTGAGATTATATTGTATATAAAATATTTTCTACATGTTTATCTTATATTGGTTTAAGTTATTAGGAGTGCTTACATTAAGTTCTAATTACTTTAAAAATGAATATTTAGATATAAAAAAGAACTGTTAAGAAAGTTACTTGTTTAATTTCTCAACAGCCCTTTAAAATTCTAACTGGTCGGGAAGACAGGATTTGAACCTGCAACAGCTTGGTCCCAAACCAAGTGCTCTACCAAGTTGAACTACTTCCCGAAGTGGTGCGCTCGAAGGGATTCGAACCCCTGACCTTTTGGTTCGTAGCCAAACGCTCTATCCAACTGAGCTACGAGCGCATGCTCTCCCATTCGAAAGACAAATTTATTTTAGCACATTAATAAACTCCAGTCAAGCATTTTTTTACAATTTAAAGGTGGTTTCATTAATAAATGTATATTCACTATGACATTTTAGCTGTCTTACTAACTTGAATAATGCTATATCACGCATTTTACACTCTAACATAATATCTACATCTTCATCAATTTTCTTTAGTAAATCAAGAAATTTAATAAATTCTTTTTCATCAATATAATCATGATGACTTCGCTTATCCTTTCTACTTTTGGGAGAAGAAAAGTGTATCTTTGGTTTTAATTTGGTATCTTTCCAAGTGGAGAAAATATTTTCTAAATCATTAACTGCTAATTTCTTTTTATTATTACACTTATAATGATGATAGTCTAAAACCATAGGAATATTTAATTCTTTACAAATAGCTAAAGTATCTTCAAAAGTGAATATTTTGTCATCGTTTTCTAAAATGATAATTGATTTTAGATGATTAGGTAACTTTCTAAAATTAGTAATAAATCTTTTAATACTTTCTTCTTTGTTATCCTTACCACTTCCAACATGAATAATTGCTTTACCATTTATTCCTAGTAACTTAAAAAGATTATAATGGTATTCAATCTGTTTTATAGATATTTTTACAACTCTTTCATTAATACTATTTAAAACACAATACTGATCTAAATGGGTATCAACTCGCATTCTATACTTTTTAATCTTTCTTCCTATATCATTAAACTTTTCTCTAAATGGTAATAAATAATCAAAATTAACTTTCTCATGAGTGGCTAGGGGAACAATATTAGGAGACATTCTATAAAAGTAAACTTCATTTATATGGTTATAATCAATAACATTATCAAAGATATATAAATTTCTATTAATAATTTCTCTTAACCTTCTATCACTTTCCTCTAAGGTTAGACTAGAGTAAGTCTTATAAGTCATAGTATGCGAGTAAGTAATATTATCTAAAGATAGGGGACTTGCTATGTAACCAAGATGAATTTTCATGTTAATCACCAGTATTAGTATTTCAAAATCTAGAAAGTATTATTCTATAAATTTAAAAACAACATATATTTTAATGGGTGATTATTTTGAAAAATGAAATAAATATTGCTTTTCCACAAGTACCATATGAAAACTTAAAAGAAAAATTAACTATGTTTATTAAAAATGAAGTAGATAATTTTTTAGACTTTGCCAAAGAAAAGTATCAGATAGAACTTCCTTGTAATTTAACTATCACTTATGAGTATTATAGCTATAACGGTTATGATAGTTATGTATTTTATATATCTAGTTTTGTTTTTGGTGCTCATCCTGATAATAGAATAGTATCTTTTACTTATGATACTATTAATAATAAACTTGTCACTATTGCTGATTTAATGAAAAAAGATCCATTTATTTTAAATTATTTATCAAAGGAGACTAGGAGTAAACTTTTAAATAATAAACGAATAGTAGATAGAAATATGCTACTAGAAGGTACAAAACCAGTTATAGACAATTATCAAGTATTTGCTTTTACTCCTAGAGGTATTCTTCTTTTCTTTCCGCAGTATCAAATTGCTCCTTATTCATCAGGTAGCTTTAAGGTGTTAATCCCTTATCGAAATAGTGATTTTTTAGACCGTAGTATTATACCTTTTAATAATTAGATTTACATTAGCAAAGTCTATATTGGCAGAGGCACTATCACCAATTATTCCACAACGAACGTATAGAGAGGTGGGTTTTTCTATTTTAGTAATAACTGTTTCTGAACAATCCATTCTATTTGTTTGACCAGCTTTTAATTCAAAAGATAAGTCTTGAATAACACTACCTTCACTATTAGTAAGATGAAAGATGGCACCATGACTTTGATCTACTCCTGATATTTGACCACATAATGTTATTTCATAGATACCAGATTTTAATAGGGAAATAGCAGAGTCACTAATTAACTCAAAAGTTTCGTTATCATCAGGAAGAACTAGTGTTTCTTGAAAAGTCATAATTTTAGAGTAGCGAGCTTGAGCAAAACTTACAAATAAAATAGTTTCATAACTAGTAGGAGATGTAAAACTGGGTCCGGTTGGTCCTATATCACCTTTAGGTCCGGTTGGTCCCATTAATCCATCATTTCCTTGAGGACCAGTATCACCTTTATCTCCTTTGTCACCTTTAGGACCAGTGTCTCCTTTTTCCCCTTTGAAGTTTCCAATATCAACCCAGTCATTTTTAGATGAATCCCAGATATATAAGTCATTTATTACTATGTAAGTATCTCCTTCTTCACCTGTTGGATGATACTTTTTTAATTCTTCTAAAGAAGGGTAGGTTCCTTTAATATCTAATTTTACCAGCTTCCCCTTTAGGTCCCGTTGGTCCTGTTATTGCAGAAGGATAAAGTCCTGACTTTAAAAGCTTATCTTTAATTTTAATATTTTCTATAATCTCTTTAATTTTATCATCATAAGACATTTATATCACCTAATACAGTCTATGTTTACTAGCTGTAATGTGGTTGTGATATTGACTAACAAATTCTTTAGAAATACATATTATAAGAAGAAAGGGGAAATTAAGATGTATTCAAATTATTATAATTATAATCCTTATCTAAATTATAGAAATGATAATCAGATGGAGTCTTTAGAACTTATTACTTTAAATGAGGCGATTAATCTAATTAGAAAGTCAGTAGGAGATGAGAAAAGTGATGAGTTATTTTATGAACAATTAATAAATATGGCACCTAATAATAAATCTAAGAAAATAATTGCAAGTATTAGAGATGATGAGAAGAAACATCATGAGATACTAAAGAATTTATATTATTCTTTTACAGGTAATAGTATAAATGATAATAATAATCAGTATAATAACATGAATCTAAATATGAATTATAAGGATTCGTTAGAAAAAGCTTTATTTGGAGAGTTAGAGGCAGTGGAAAAGTACCGAAAGATTCTTTCTAAAATGCCTAGTGGTAAGGCTTATACCTTGTTAATGGCTATTATGACTGATGAGATGGAGCATGCAAATAAATATAATTTTTTAATAGCTACTACACCTAACAATAGTTGACACTAAAATTTTTTTAACTTATTTAATTATTAAATCTTAAGTAGTATAATAATAGTTGAAAAGTAGAATAATAAAAAGGATGGAGGTTTAATAATGATTAGAAATTATTTAAAGAATTTTGAAAAGTATTCTATTTTGATATCTAGCTTGTTAATTATTTTAGGAATATTCTTATTAGTTAGTCCTATGAAGTCACTAGAAGTAGCAGTTATATTCTTTGCTGTTATTATGATTGTTAATGGTATTAGTAGTTTTATCGCTTACTTTATGTTACCTAATGAAGAAAGGTTATTTAGTCTTGATTTAGTAACAGGAATAGTAACGACATTAACTGGTAGTCTTAT
>CAVLCG010000012.1:15941-19929 GCA_963661445.1 bacterium
CTATCTTTATAGAATGGATTTAATTAATGTTTTTCCAGTAATTTTAGGTATATGGATAATAGCTAGTAATTTAATAAAGATGCAATTATCTATTAATCTAAGTGCTATTGCAGGTAGTAATTGGTTTTTACTACTAATTACTCAGATATTAATGATTATTCTAGGAGTAGTGTTAATTACTAATCCATTTAGTTCATTAATAGCTTTAACAACTCTTGCTGGATCTTTTTTGATAGTAGCAGAGATAGCCAGTCTAGTAGAAAGTATTTATATTTTAGTAAAATTAAGGAATCTTTAGGATTCTTTTTATATGGCTTATCATACAATAAAAACAAATTCTATTACGCAAAATCGAAAAAAGCCTAAAAATACATAATAGCATAATATTCCTATCTTAAAAATGATTTTAATAGGAATAATGGAAAGAGAAAACTATTAGTAATAAGATAATAATGATTAAATAAGAAATTAAAAGATTTATTTGTGCATCTATTAAAATTTTTAAATATTCTTTTTTAGCAACCTGTGTTATAATACAGGCAAGAAGTGAGGGGCATATGAATAAAGAGAAGATTAAAAATATAATTATTATTTTACTATGTTTGTTAGTCTTGATAACAACACTATTTATTATTTCTAAGAAAGATGAAAATAAAAGTAATGAGGTAACTGTTACTATAGAAGCAGTAGGAAAGAAATATTTACTAGGTAGTAGTGGAAATAAAGATTATTTAATTACTAATTATAAAGGTGATTATAAGGAAAAAGATAAGATTAAGTTTACTTATAAAAGTAAAGATAAGAAAGAAAAAGATGGACTAATTAATATTAAGGTAAGTGATGAAGACTTAATAGTTAATTATAAAGAAAAAGAAGAAGATAAAACAGTAGAGAAAAATGAAACTAAAGATGATTATCAACCTGTTGATAATACTAGTAATGTATCTACTAATAATAATCAAATAAATAGTTCTAGTACTGATACTAATATTGATGATGAAGTAGTAACTTATGTTAATAAGATGAAGAATGATAATACTACTAGTAGTTTAAAAACTAACTTTGTTACTTTAGTCGATTTTATCTTTTATGATGGTAGTATTAAAGGACATACTTTCAAAGAACTTAGTAATGAGGCTAAATTAAAAGTCTTAGAAACAATGCTTTATCTAGACTCTAAGGTCGAAAAATACTTTCCTAATTATAAAGAAGAAATTAGTAGTAAAACAGGTAGAGCTTATACAACTGTTAAAGATAAAGTAGTTAGTAGTTATCTAAGTATTACATCAACTATTTGTAGTAAAGATAGTTCTATTTGTGATAGTGCTAAAGAAGACTTTCAAAATCTAAAGAAAAATTTTGGGCTTACTTGGTCAGTAATAAAAGAAGTAGCAGGTGACTCTAAAGAAAGTATTAAAAACTGGTATGAAATCTGGAGTGGAAAAAAGTAAAAATTTGTTCATTTTTAAGTGACAATATGCTATCCTTATAATAGGAGAGGTTGATATGAAAAAGATAAAAAAATTATTTGCTTTACTTATAATTAGTAGTTTTCTAATTTTACCTAATGTTTATGCTGAAGATAGTAATTATCTAAATATAAGTAATAATACTGTTAAGACAGTAAATCATAGTATGTTTACTGCAGGTGATGATGTTTCTACTAATAATGCAGTTAAAGGAATTGACTTTACGGCTGGTAATAATCTAAACATAAGTGGTAGTTCTGAATATGGAATGTTTGCTGGTAATAGTATTAACTTTAAAGGTATGGTTACTAGGGATTTGTTTGTTGCAGGTAATAATATTGTAATTGGTAGTAGTGCAAATATAGCAAGAGATTTATATGTAGCAGGTAATACTATAACGATATCAGCTGATATTAAAGGAAATGTTTTTTTAGCGGGTAGTGAGATTATCATTGATTCTAAAGAAATAGATGGTGACGTTACTTTAACTAGTGGTAAGTTAACAATAGCTGATAATACTAAGATAAATGGTACCTTGAAATATAATGATAATATAGAATATTCTAATACTAATGCTAGTATCAAAGAGGTAAAAACTTACCATGTTGAAGTGAAGAATAAAGATGAGGTTATACCATCAATTAGTAGTATTTTGTTAGGAATTGTAACTAGCTTTTTAGTAGCTTTAGCAATATATTTATTATTACCAGCTAGCTATAAAGTACTTGATGAGGTTAAAAAAGATAACATGTTAAGAACTTTTGAAAATGGTTTTCTATTCCTAATAGCAGTACCTGTTATTTCTATAGTATTAATGATAAGTATTGTTTGTATGCCGCTTGCTATTATAGCTTTACTCTTATACGGAATAATTATTTATCTATCAAGTATTATTTCATCAGTTTATTTTGGTAGATTAATAGGTAATAAAGTCTTAAAATTAGATAATGTTTATTTACAAATATTAATTGGTATAGTACTTACTAGATTAGTAAAATTAATTCCTGTTATTGGTGGATTATATAGTTTTGTAATTGTTATTCTAGGAGTAGGTTTTGTTTACAATATGTTTAAAAAACTTCAAGAAAAAGCAGCTTAACTACTTGACTAATACTTATTAAAAAGGTTACACTTGTAGTGTTAATAAGGGAGTAATTGGCATGTTAGATTCTAGCATGTAATAAAGTCAACATCATGATTTTTATCTGGCTTTATTATAGACAATGAGACTTGTTTGCAAGATATAGAAAGCAGACTAAGTCTCTTTTTATATCAGAAAAGAAAGGAGTAGAAGATGATATTTTTAGAAATTTTATTATTAGTTGTAGGATTTATCTTATTAGTTAAAGGAGCAGATGCTTTTGTAGATGGCTGTAGTAATGTTGCTAAAGCTCTTGGTATACCTAGTCTTATTATTGGTTTAACAATTGTAGCTTTTGGTACTAGTGCACCAGAGTTGGCAGTTAGTTTAATTGCTTCATTTAAAGGTAATAGTGCTATCTCAGTTGGTAACGTAGTAGGTTCTAATATTTGTAATATGTTATTAGTACTTGGTGCTACTAGTTTGTTTGCTACCTTACATTGTAAAAGAAAGATAGTTACGAGGGACTTTGTTTACTTACTTTTATCTTATGTTGCCTTATTTATAATTAGTGTTGGTACTTATATAGAAAATGGAAAAGTGGGAACGATTAATAGAGTGAATGGTCTATTACTTGTATGTTTCTTAGGAATTTATATGTATTCATTACTAGGTGATGCCAAAGGTAATATGAAGAAGGAAAAAACATCTAAAGAGAAAGTAACAGTTAAAGAGATACTATTTATTATCATAGGACTAATTGCTATAGTGGGTGGTGGAGAGTTAGTTGTTAATAGTGCCACTGCTATCGCTAAGATAATTGGTATAAGTGATAGTGTTATTGCCCTTACAGTAGTAGCGGTTGGAACATCTCTTCCTGAATTAGTAACTAGTGTAGTAGCTGCTAAGAAAGGTGAAGATGATATTGCTATAGGAAATGTAATTGGTTCTAATATCTTTAATATTCTTATGATTTTAGGTGTTTCTTCAATAGTTAATCCTTTAACGATAAGTTATAATTCTCTAATTGATATGATAGTAATGGTTATAGCAGGTATCTTAGTATATGTCTTTGCAATAAAAGACCAAAAGATCACTAGAACTAGAGGAATAGTAATGTTGATATTATATTTTTCCTATGTAGCTTATTTATTAGTTAGATAATGGTTAGTTTAATAGACTAATCATTTTTTTATATATAAGGAAAGTGGGTTTAGATTATTTCTAAACTAAAAAATTAGATTATTAAAATTAAACTCACATGTAACATATTACTATCACAGTATGAATAGGGTACTTTCCTTCTTTATATAACACAATGATTTCCTTAATAATACGAGAAATATTAAAACTTTTCTCTTTTATTGTTTATAATAACTATTGATAGTATAATAGCACTTGAAATACTTAATAGTTAGAGTGCTTGCCTTTCTTCTTT
>CAVLCG010000013.1:0-19858 GCA_963661445.1 bacterium
ACTCTTATTTTGATAAGTTTAGTTCAATTATTTTGCTATTACTATTTAATAAAGACTATATTCTGTTTTATAGATACATTTTTAGAAAGAAAAGTAACTTTTAAGTTTAATACAAAGAATAAAATTGTTAAGTTTTTTAAAGAGCATCCATTCCTATTTTCATTAATAGTTATGTTACTATTTTGGTTGATTTATATGATAGCATTTTATCCATTAATACTATCAAAAGACCCAAGTTTTCAGATAAAACAGTTTTTTAATGTAAAAACTAAATATATAGATTATGTTATTCCGTTATCAAATAAAGTTAATCTTACTAATCATCATCCAGTCTTTCATACTATGCTTTTAGGTGGCTCTATTAAATTAGGTAGATTACTAGGTAGTGATAACTTAGGCTTGTTTATTTATGCTATTATGCAAAGTATTACCCTTGCTAGTAGTTTAGCTTATACTATCTATTATCTTTATAAGAAAAAGAAATCACTAGTACTATCATTTGTTCTACTTATGATTTATTCACTAGTACCAATGTTTCCTTTCTATGCGATGAGTGCCGTTAAAGATACCTTATATACTGCCATAATTATTTTCTTTGTTGTAACATTATTTACTATACTAGATAATAGCAAAGAGATAAAAACATCTAAATATGTAGTATTACTATTATTAAGTATCTTACTATATTTATTAAGAAATAATGGAATATATGTAGCAGTTGGTACTATTTTAGTACTAGCTATTTATAGAAGAAAAGAATTTATCTACTTAACTGCTGTTTTACTATTTGTAATTGGTACCTATATCTCTTACGATAAAATACTTTTACCAGCCTTAAAAATATCAGCAGGTAGTATAAGAGAAGAACTATCAGTACCATTCCAACAAACGGGTAGATATGTGAAAGAACATGGAGATGAGATACCTGCAAAAGATAGAAAGAAGATAGATAAATTATTAGAATATGATACATTAAAAGATAGATATAATCCCAATCTAGCAGATCCTGTTAAAAATAAATATAATAAATATACAACAAAGAAAGAATTGAAAGATTACTTTAAAGTTTGGTGGAAAGAGTTTCTAGTTCATCCGACAACCTATATAGAAGCGACACTAAATAATACCTATGGTTATTTTTATCCAGATACAGCTAATTGGTATATATATAGTGGTGTTCATTATAATAAGCTTATTACAGAAGATAACTTAGTTAACTACCACTATAATAATCTATCATTTCTAAGAATGATACTTTCAGGTTATGGAATTATCTTTCCTTATATACCTTTAATAGGATTAATATCTAATATAGGATTTTCTGCTATGGGATTACTTACTTCAATTGTTTATTTATTAACATCAAAGTATAAAAAATACGTAATTGCTATGTTACCAAGTTTATTATCATTAGCGATATGTTTTATCTCACCTGCTAATACCTATTTCCGTTATAGTATGCCATTTACTTTCCTAATGCCATTTTATGTAAGCTATATTTATTTACTATTAGTTAAAGATAATTAAATTCTTGAAAAACAAGCTTGTTAATGTTATTATAAGAATAAGAATAGAGGGTGAATGATGGAAAACGTTATACATTTTTTTAGGGACACACTTAGTGGACCTAGTTATATAATTTATGTAATAGTATTAGTTATTTTAATTTTTGCATGCATTGGTTATATAGCAGAAAATAAGTTAAAAGCGAAAAAACAAAAAGATAAATATGCTGAAGTAGCAAAACCAGGAGAAGTAGTTAAGTCTTTAGAAGAAACATCACCAATTCCTGTTGTTAATAATCCGGTTGAAGAAGTAAATCCAAACCAGCCAGTAACACAAAATAGTAATCAACAAATTAAAGTGCCACCAGTTAATGAAAATGTGGTAAATAGTGTACCTTTACAACCAGTAGCTATACCACCACAACAAATACAACCAGTTATGGAACCACAGGGAGGCACACAACCAGTAGGAATAAATCCGATTCCACAAGTAACACAAGAACCAGTTCAAACAGTCAATCCTATTCTACAGGTTGTTCAAGATAATTCTCAAACAATTAATCCTGTTCCAGAACAAAAAACTAATTGATTACAAAATAATTAAAATATAGTATACTAATAAGAGGTAAGGAGAGATGATATGGTTATTACAGCAACAACAGTAATTACAATCATTAAGAAAATTATTGATATATCGATAGTTTGGTTAATGGTTTATATACTATTAAAAAGTATTAGAAACAATGTAAAATTGACGCTTCTATTTAAGGGTGTCATTATTATCGTATTTTTGAAAGTAATAAGTGATAAGTGTGGTTTTACCACCGTAGGAGTTTTACTTGAGTATATTATCATGTATGGACCACTTGCACTTATCGTTATTTTCCAACCAGAAATACGTAATATATTAGAGCAGTTAGGAAGAAATCAACTACTTGGTAGACATAAAGTTCTAACTGTAGATGAAAGAGAACACTTAGTTTATGAAATAATTCAAGCCCTAGATTACTTAAGAAAGAATCGTATTGGAGCTTTAATAGTAATAGAGAGAGATGTAAGTCTAGGAAACTATATAGATAAAGCTAAAAAAGTATATGCTGATTTAACAAGTGATTTATTAGGAGCTATCTTCTATGAAGGCAATCCATTACATGATGGTGGAGTTATTATTCAAGGAGATCGTATAACTTGTGCTGGAGCAGTATTCCCAACAAGTAGTAGTACTAAAATAAATAAACATGTAGGTACAAGACATAGAGCTGCTTTAGGACTAGCAGAAGAAACAGATGCTATTTGTCTAGTTGTTTCTGAAGAGACTGGACGTTTATCAGTAGCTATTAAGGGAGAACTTTATTATAACTTATCACTAGATGATGTTAGAATGATGTTAATAGATGAATTAAAGCCAAAGACAAATAGTACTTATGATCAAGAAGAAATAGAAGAGGAAGAGTTATATGAAGAAGATATGTAGAGGAATTGGAAAATTATTTTCCCATATAGGTGCTTTCTTTGATCGTATTTTAATTACTCCCATTACAAAAATGATTTTAAAGATAACAGACTTTTCTAAGAAGAATGCTAAAAGTATTGAAAGATTTTTAGGTAGAAAACAAACTCTAATAGTCATTAGTTTATTAGTAGCTTTATGTATATTCTTTATAATAGATGGTGAAAGTAGTGCTACTATAGACCAATATGCTGAAGTGTTATATGACCAACCAGTAACAGCTACTTATAACGAAGAAGCTTATGTAGTAGAAGGATTACCTAAGACTGTAGATATAACCTTAGTAGGACAAAAAAGACATATCTTCTTAGCTAAACAATCACCTAGTGAAGGAGTAAATGTTGATTTAACTGGATTAAAACCAGGACAACATAAAGTAACATTAAAATATAGTCAAAGACTTAAATCACTAGATTATAGATTAGACCCATCAACAGTAACAATTACTATCTATGATAAAGTAAGTGCTACTAGAACATTAACTTATGATATCTTACATAAAGATAATTTAGATAGTAAGTTAAATATTGATAAAGTAGAACTAGATAGAAGTGAAGTTATTATCAAAGGAGCTGAACAAAAACTTAAGAAAGTAGCTACCGTTAAAGCTTTAGTTGATGTTGATGATTTTGCTAATCCAGAACCAGGTGAAATGACACTTAAGAATGTTCAATTAGTAGCTTATGATACAAATGGAAAAGTAGTTGATGTAGAAATAGTACCTAAGACAGTAACTGCTAAAGTAACTATTACATCACCTAGTAAAGAAGTTCCATTAAAGATAGTACCAAAAGGAGATTTAGCCTTTGGAAAAGCAATTAAGTCACTAAGTACAAGTATTAATAATGTAACTATCTATGGTAGTGAAGAAGCTTTAGCAGGTATTACTTCGTTACCAGTTGAAATTGATGTAACTGGTCTTGAAAAGAGTAAAGATTATACAGTAACTCTTAAGAAACCAACCGGTGTAACTGATATTAGTGCTAAGACAGTAACTGTTAAAGTAGCCGTTGATGATTCAACCGTTAAAGAGTTCCAAGATATATCTATTGCTACTGAAAACTTAGATACATCCAAGTATAAAGTACAAGCATCTAGTGAAGCTGATAGTAAAGTAACAGTAGTAGTTAAGGGAAGTAAATCAATAATTGATAGTATTGATCAGTCAATTATCAAAGCTTACGTAGACTTAAAAGACTTAGGTGTTGGAGAACATGAAGTAGAAGTTAAAGTAACTGGTGATGATGTAAAACTTACTTATACACCTAAAGTTAAAAAAGTAAAAGTAAAAATTACTGCAAAATAAAGAAGAGCGATAAGCTCTTTTTTTAGTCATGTTCAAATAAGTAGCTAATATCAATTAAACCAGCTATACCAATAATTATATAAATAATTCTAGCAATAATATTATCAGAGCCTCCAAATAAAGATGCTACAAGGTCTATGCTAAATAAACCAACAAAAGCCCAGTTAATAGCTCCAATAATAATTAATACTAAACAAATTTTCTTTAGTGTATCCATATATTTCCTCCTTTTTCTTTCTTAGTATTTGTAATAAATTTAAAATTATTCATGAATATTTAAATAAAAATTTTAATATAATGAAATGAAACTATAAATGAGGTGAATATATTGAAAAAGATTGGTCTTTTATTGCTACTTTCTGTTTTTCTTATTACTGGATGTGCTAATAATAGTGAGCAAAATGTTTTAAAAAATATGTCTAAAGATATAACTAATAGTAAAGGCTATATTTTAACAGGAAAACTAGAAGTAGTTAATAATGACGATACTTATAATTATGAAGTGACATCAGCTTATAAGAAAGGTGATTATTATCGTATTAGTTTAAAAAATACTGCTAATGACCATGAACAAATAATTTTAAAAAATGATGATGGTGTCTATGTTTTAACTCCAAGTCTTAAAAAAAGTTTTAAATTTCAAAGTGATTGGCCTTATAACAATTCTCAAGTATATTTACTACAATCAATTATTAACGATATAGAAAATGATAGCAAAGCGACAATGGAAAAAGAAAAAGGTAATTATGTATTTACTAGTACTGTTAATTATCCTAATAATCGAAACTTAATAAAACAAAAAGTAACAGTTGATAAAAAAATGATGGTTAAAAAAGTAGTAGTACTTAATGATAATGACGTTCCAAAAATTACACTTAGTGTCAAAAATATTGATAAAAGTCCAAAATTTGGTAAGAATTATTTTGAGATAGAAGACATAATGAGTACTATTCAAACCGATGAGGAACAAATTAAAGAGACTAGTAGTATTGATGATATAATTTATCCCTTAGTTGTTCCAGAAGGAACTAAGTTAAAGAGTGAAGAAAAACTTAATAAGACAGGCGGAGAAAGAGTAATTTTAACTTTTGAAGGGGAAAAACCATTCTTACTAGTAGAAGAGACGGTTAAGCAGGAAGATGAATTAACTATTATTCCCACAATGGGTGAACCATATATGTTTATGGATACAATAGGAGCTTTATCTGATAATTCACTTACTTGGAGTAGTGGTAACATGGAGTATTACCTAGTAAGTGATGTAATGAATCAAGAAGAGTTAATAGAAGTTGCTTCTTCAATAAATGTTTTGCCTACCATGAAATAGTCTAGCAATAGACTGTTTTTTATGTTGTAAAAAAGATACAGTATACCGTAATAAAATATAAAAAAACATAGAAGATTACACTATATCGTAATAAATTGACAAATGATGAATATAATACTATAATATAGATAACAAAGGAGGAAGAAAGATGGTTATTCGTGAAAGATATTTAAAATTAATTAGACCTTTTTATGATCAAGAATTAATAAAAGTATTAATTGGAATAAGACGTTCTGGAAAGTCTGTTATTTTAAGACAGATAATTGATGAGATTAAAAAAAGTGGTGTAGATGATAATCACATTATTTATATTAATTTTGAGGATTATGATTATGAAGAATATACAAATCCTAAAAAATTAAATAGTTATATTAAAGCAAAAATAATAGATGATAAAAAGTATTATATATTTTTTGATGAAATACAAAATGTTAGAGAATGGGAAAAAGTAGTTAATTCATTAAGAGCAACAGGCAATAATTCTATTTTTATAACAGGTTCTAATAGTGATTTGCTATCTAGTGATTTAGCCACACATATTGCTGGAAGATATGTAAGTTTTAAAATAACACCATTTACATTTAAAGAAGTGTGTGAACTGTTGAATTTAACTGATCGAAGAGATATAGAAAATGCTTTTAAGGATTATGTAAAATGGGGTGGAATGCCACAAAGATTTATGCAAAAAGATGATATGTCAAAAAAAGCCTATTTAAATGATATATATGATTCTATTATAGTTAAAGATATAGTAAAAAGATTTAATGTAAAGGATATTGATTTACTAAACAGAATAATTATATATGTTTTAACAACTCCAGCACAACTATTTTCACCAGATAGTCTTAGAAAGTATATGCTTAGTGAATCAAGAAGTGTTTCACTAGAAACTTTATACAATTATTTAGATTACATAATAAGAGCTAATCTTATATCAAAGGCAGAGAGATATGATGTTCGCGGTAAAAGAATACTTACTGGAAAATACAAGTACTATTTGACTGATTTAGGATTTACAAATATTATGAGTGATGGTAGAAAAGAGCAAATGGGAGCATATCTAGAAAATATAGTATTTAATGAACTTATATCTAGAGGATATAATGTAAAAATAGGAACTTTAGACAAAGGAGAAATAGATTTTATAGCAACTAGATTTGATGAGAAGATTTATATTCAAGTAACTTATATCTTAAGTGATGATAAGGTTATTGCAAGAGAATTTGATACATACAAAAAAATAGATGATAATTATCCAAAATATGTTCTTTCTATGGATCAGTTTGATTTTTCTCAAAATGGTATCATTCATAAGAATATAATTGATTGGTTGATGGAGAACTAGTAGAATTAACTTTATTAATAAGAGGAAACATAATTTATCTGGTTTTCTCTTTTTCTAGCAAACGATTGACGTTAAGAACTTTTTTTTCTATAATATTAGAAGAAGAGGAGGACTACTATGATAGACGTACGTGATATTTATAAAGATGTAAATGAGTATTTAAATAAAGAAGTAGTACTAAATGGTTGGATTAGAAACCATCGTAAACAAAAAGAATTTGGATTCATCACTTTCTTTGATGGAACTGTATTTGAATCTGTACAAATAGTATATGATAAATCACTAGAAAACTTTGATGAAATTCAAAAACTAAGAGTAGGTAGTGCAATTAGTGTTAAAGGACTAGTTGTTAAAAGTCCAAAAGAAGGACAAGAGTTTGAAGTTCAAGCTAGAGAAATTAGACTAGAAGGAGATTGTCCAGAAGATTATCCATTACAGCCTAAAAGACATTCTATGGAATTTTTAAGAGAAATAGCTTATCTTCGCCCTAGAACTAATACTTTTCAAGCTGTTTTTAGAGTAAGAAGTGTAGCAGCCATGGCCATCCATAAATATTTCCAAGATAAAGGATTTGTTTATTTACATGCTCCATTAATTACGGCAAGTGACTGTGAAGGAGCAGGAGAAATGTTTCAAGTATCAACCCTTGACTTTGAGAATCTAAAAGGTAAAGAAATAGACTATAGTAAAGATTTCTTTGGAAAGAGAACGGCCCTTACAGTATCAGGTCAATTACAAGGGGAAATATTTGCTCTAGCTTTTAAAAATATCTATACATTTGGACCAACATTTAGAGCAGAAAACTCTAATACTAAAACTCATGCTTCTGAATTTTGGATGATTGAACCAGAAATGGCTTTTTGTGAATTGGATAGACTAATGGATGTAGAAGAAGATATGCTTCGTTATATTATAAAATATGTAATGGAAAACGCATATTCTGAACTTAAGTTCTTTGATAACTTTGTTCATAAAGGACTAATAGATAGACTAAATACAGTCTTAAATGCAGAACCAAAAAGAATTACTCATAAAGAAGCGATTACTATTCTTAAAGAAAGTGGAAAAGATTTTGAAAATAAACCAGAGTATGGAGAAGACCTTGCTAAAGAACATGAAAAATATTTAACAGAAGAATACTTTAAAGCTCCAGTATTTGTTACTGATTGGCCAAAAGATATTAAAGCTTTCTATATGCGATTAAATGATGATAATGAAACAGTAGCAGCTGTAGACTTTTTGGTACCACAAGCAGGAGAATTAATGGGTGGTAGTCAAAGAGAAGAAAGATATAGCGTTCTAAAAAATAGAATGGATGAACTAAAAATGGATGAAGAAGAACTTGACTGGTACTTAAAACTTAGACAGTACGGTGGCGTAAAACATTCAGGATTTGGACTTGGTTTTGAAAGATTATTAATTTATCTAACTGGTATGGAAAATATAAGAGATGTAATACCATTCCCAAGAACACCAGGAAATTGCGAATTTTAGGAGGATGAAATGAATAAAGGATATTATAGTGATAGTAGTGAATTTAAAGGAACAGGTAAAAGAGTAGTAATTATTCTAATTTGTGTAGTATTACTATTTGGATTAATGTACTTTCTAACTACAAGAATTTTATCAAAAGAAGTTACTAAGAAAAGAAAACAAAGTGAAGTGACTGAATCAAGTATTCAATATGAAAAAATATTGGCAGGAGAATCATTTACAATGGACCAAGAAGAGTATTATGTAGTATATTATGATAGTACTGATACTGAACTTTCTTCAACAATTTCTACTTATCAATCAGATTCAAAAGATATAAAATTATATAGTGTGGATTTAAGTGACGGTATGAATAAAAAATATAAAACAGATGGTGATATTGATACTAGTAGTATTGAAAACTTGAAAGTAAAAAATCCTACACTTGTTCATTTTAAAAATAAAGAAGTAGTTGATACTATAACTGATGAAAATGAAATAAAAGATTATCTTAATAAATAAATATGTAAAGTCTTTATCTAAAAGGCTTTTTTCTTTAGTAAATTATTAAAACTATGATACAATTATATAGACGGTAGGTGAAATAGATGAAGAAAAAAGAAGAAATAATAGAAGATGAAAATATAGATACAACAAAAGAAATAGTTACTATTAAGAAAGAAGGATTTAGTTATCCAGAAATGGTTATCATTATGATAATAGCAATTCTTTTTGGTTTCTTAATAGGAAATGTTGTTAGTTTTACGAAGAAAGAAACTGCTAGTAGTTCTGTTCCTAGTGAATTAAAAGAATTTGTTGATACTTATAATGACATAGTAAATAATTACTATGATAAGGTCAATAAAGAGGAATTAATAGATGCTGGAATAAAAGGAATGATTAATTATTTAGATGATCCTTATGCTACATACTTTGATGGAACTAGTAGTACAAACTTCAATCAAACACTAGAAGGTAATTATGAAGGTATTGGTATTGAAGTTACTCTTGATAATAATAAAGTAAAAATTACTAAGGTATTTGCTGATACTCCTGCTAAAAAAGCTGGCTTAAAAGTAGGAGACTATATAACTAAAGTAAATGGTGAAAGCGTAGATGGTAAAAGCTTATCAGATGTAGTAAGTCTTATCAAAAATGCTAAGAATAAAGAAGTAGAAATAACTATTACTAGAGATGAACAAGAAAAGACTATGAAAGTTACTAGAACAACTATTGATATGCCTTATACTAGTAGTAAAGTTTATGAAGAAAATGGTAAGAAGATAGGGTATTTAAAAATAGAAATGTTTTCTAATAATATTACTAAACAGGTAAAGAATGAACTAACATCTTTAAAGAAAAAGAATATTGATAAGTTAGTTATAGATGTTAGAGATAATCCAGGTGGCTATTTAACCCAAGTTACTGAAATATTATCATTATTTATGACGAAGAAAGATGTTATCTATCAGTTACAAACTAAGAATAATAAAGAAAAAGTTTATGGGACTAGTAGTAAAGCTACTTATAATTATCCAGTAGTAGTTTTAATAAATGAAAATAGTGCATCTGCTAGTGAAATTCTTGCTAGTGCCTTTAAAGAAACATATAATGCTGAAATAGTTGGCGTTAATTCTTATGGAAAAGGTACAGTTCAAAAAACAGGAGACTTAAATAATGGTGATACAATTAAGTATACAGTTCAAAAGTGGTTAACTCCTAAAGGTAATTGGATTAACGAAAAAGGTGTAACTCCTACTAAAGAGGTTAAACTAGAGTTAAAAGAAAATGAAACTTTAACAGAAGATAATGATAATCAGTTAAAAGCTGCTATAGAATTAGCTAGCAAGTAAAAATATAATTAGCACTCACTATTGACAAGTGCTAATTTTTGCTATATAATATGTCTTGAAAGTGAGGGGATATATATGTATCAAGAACAAAATCAAGAAAAAGTATTAGAAAAATATGGCCGTAATATAAATGAAGCAGTCCTTGCTGGGAAAATAGATCCAGTTATTGGTCGTGATGAAGAAATCAGAAGTATTACAAGGGTTTTGTCACGTAAAACAAAAAATAACCCCGTATTAATAGGTGAACCTGGTGTAGGTAAAACTGCTATTGTAGAAGGACTTGCTCTAAGAATAGTAAAAGGAGATGTTCCTGCTAGCTTAAAAAATAAGACTGTTTGGGAACTAGATATGGCTTCTCTAGTAGCTGGTGCTAAGTATCGTGGAGAATTTGAAGAAAGATTAAAAAATGTCTTAAACGAAATAAAGAAAAGTGAAGGCTCTATCATAATGTTTATTGATGAGATTCATACTATAGTTGGTACTGGTAATATGGAAGGGGCTATGGATACTTCTAATATCTTAAAGCCAATGCTAGCTCGTGGTGAAATTCATGTGATTGGTGCTACTACTTTGAATGAATATCGTAAATATATCGAAAAAGATGGTGCCTTAGAAAGACGTTTCCAAAAGATTAAAGTAAGTGAACCAACAGTAATGGATACTATTACTATCTTAAGAGGACTTAAAGAAAGATTTGAAATTCATCATGGTGTTACTATTCAAGATAAGGCACTTGTTGCTGCTGCTACTTTATCAGATAGATATATTACTGATAGATTTTTACCTGATAAAGCTATTGACTTAATAGATGAAGCTTGTGCAACAATTAGAGTACAGATGGATTCAGTTCCTAATGCTCTTGACTCTTTAACTAGAAAAATAATGAGTCTAGAAATAGAACGTCAGGCGATAAAAAAAGAAAAAGACCAGTTATCAATGAATCGTAAAGATGAAATAGATAAAGAATTAGTAGATTTAAAGAAACAAGAGAAAGACTTTAAATCAGCTTGGGAAGAAGAGAAAGGTCTTTATACTAAGATACAAAATAAAAAGAAAGAGATAGAAAAAACAAGATTTGATTTAGAACAAGCAGAAAATAAATATGATTTAGAAACTGCTGCTAGATTAAGACATGGTACCTTACCTAGACTTGAAAAAGAACTAGAAGAGTTAAAAAGTAAAGATACTAAAAAATTATTAAGTGACCATGTAGATGAAGAAGATATTGCTGCTATCATTTCTAAATGGACTAATATACCACTAAGTAAACTAGTAAGTAGTGAAAAAGAAAAACTATTAAATCTAGAACAAGCAATGAAACATAGAGTAATGGGACAAGATGAGGCCTTACATCTAGTAAGTGAAGCTATTATTAAATCAAGAAGTGGTATTAAAGATCCTAATAGACCAATTGGTTCATTTATTTTCTTAGGACCTACTGGAGTTGGTAAAACAGAAGTAGCTAGAACTCTTGCTAATGAGTTATTTGATGATGAAAAACATATGGTTCGTATTGATATGAGTGAATATATGGAGAAATTCAGTGTCTCAAGACTTATTGGTTCTCCTCCAGGATATGTTGGTTATGAAGAAGGAGGACAACTTACTGAAGCGGTAAGACGTAATCCTTATAGTATAGTACTATTTGATGAAATAGAAAAAGCTCATCCTGAAGTATTAAACTTATTACTACAAATCTTAGATGATGGGAGAATAACCGATTCTAATGGACGTACAGTAGACTTTAAAAATACTATTATTATAATGACCTCTAATCTTGGTAGTGAATACATTCTAGATGGTGACACTAGTAAAGTAGAAGGTGAATTAAGAAGTCATTTTAGACCAGAATTTATTAACCGAATTGATGAAGTGATTATCTTTAAACCATTAACTAAAGAAGTAATATATCAAATTCTTGATAAGATTATTCATGATATAGAAAAACGATTAAGTAATGACCAAATTAAATTATCTTTAACAGATAAAGCTAAAGACTATTTAGTAGATGCAGGATATGATATTAACTATGGAGCAAGACCTTTAAAACGAGAAGTTAGTAAAACAATAGAAAGTTTATTAGCTCATGAATTAATTAAAGGCACTATACCATTTAATGCCACCGTTACATTTGATGTAGAAGATAACAACTTGGTTATTTCTAAAGTAGACGTAAAATAGAACTGATTATTAAACCAGTTCTTTTTTTTCAACAATTTCTGTGGATAAAATATTTTATATTAGTATTGGTGATACTATATGAAAGTAAAAATCTTTGATTTTGAAGATGAAAGTGATTTAGAAGAAGCAATAAATAATTTTTTGGGAGAATTAGAAGGTGATGTAGTGGAAATTAAGTATCAAGTTAGTTCTTTTCCTAGTGGTGAAGAACAAATATATTGCTTTTCTGCTATGATTATTTATTATAGTAATTGTTCTTAAAAAAATGCTGTGATATAATCTAGAGGTAAGGAAAGGTGATTAGCATGGAAAAGATGAAAGTAGCTAGTTTATTTGCTGGTATTGGAGGAATTGATTTAGGCTTTAAGCAAGCAGGTGCTAATCCTATTTGGGCTAATGAAATAGATAAATATTGTGCTATAACATTTAAAGCTAATCATAAGAAAGAAAAACTAGTAGTAGATGATATTTGCAATATAAATGGAAAAGATATTCCTAAAGTTGATATTTTAACAGGTGGATTTCCTTGTCAGCCTTTTTCAGTCGCCGGTTATCAAAAAGGATTCAAAGATGATAGAGGAAATATGTTTTTTCAAGTGATAAGAATTATTAAAGAAATGGAAAAAAATAATAATAAACCTCGGGTTGTTTTTTTAGAGAATGTAAAGAATTTAAAAAAACATGATAATGGTAATACTTATAGAGTTATAAAAGAAACACTAGAGGATTGTGGATATCACGTTACTTCTAGTATTTTAAATACTTGTGAGTATGGAAATATTCCACAAAATAGAGAGAGAATTTTCATAATTGGCTTTTTATATGAAGAAGATTATAATAGATTTTCATGGGATAATATTCCTAAAATTAATTTGACTAATAGTATTGATAAGGTTATTGATTGGAATGAGAATATGGATGCTAAATATCAATATAATAGTGAAAAAAAATGTTATAATTTATTAAAGGAGCAAATAATTGATAAACATACAGTATATCAATATAGAAGAGTTTATGTAAGAGCTAATAAAAATGGTGTTTGTCCAACATTAACTGCTAATATGGGAACTGGTGGACATAATGTTCCGTTAATACTTACTAACAATAATATAATACGAAAACTTACTCCACGTGAATGTTTATTACTTCAGGGTTTTCCCAAAGGTTTTCTGATACCTGAAACTTTATGCGATTCTAGAGTATATAAGCAAGCTGGTAATGCAGTATCTGTAGGAGTAGTAAAAAGGGTGGCAAGTGAAATATTAAATGCTATGGAGGAATAATGGATATTGAGGAATTTGTAAAAGAAAATATTGAAGAGATAAATAAATCTATTAGTAATTTTAAAGAAAGAAGGAAAAGAGAATATAATGATGTTGAAATAAAAAAATACTTACGTACAAAAATATTTGATGAATTATATGTTAATCCCAATAATACTCAAAAAATAATTGAAGAATTTTCTACTATTGGATTTAAGAAAAATAAAATAGATTATCTTGCCAATAAATATGTATATTATAAGAATGATTTACTTAAATTGATAGAAACATATACTTTTTCTTTATTCAATAATGAAGTTTTGAAAAATGAAGAAGAAATTTTATCTACTGTTATAAATGATGTTTTTAGTTTAGTTGATATGAATAGTTTTCAAAAAAACTATATTAAGAACGATTTTGAAAAAATAATGAGAAAGAGTTTATTTATATCTACAAAGAATGGCTTTCCAACTAATATTATTAACATTGAAAGTGGAGTGATGACTGCTAATGCTGGTGATTCAGCTCAATTTTTATTCTTATCAAGAGCAATCCTTGCAGGTTATAATGCTTCTAATGTAGATGTTAGATCAAGTAGATACGATACAATTATTGATTTTAAAGGAAGACTTTTAAAAATACAAGTAAAAGGAATTAGTTCAGATATAGTTAGTTTTAAAGATAGAGATAGAGGAGGACAAGGAATTGATTATAGGCATGAGCGAAATAGGGGGAAAAGAATAACAAGTAAAGATTGTGATATATATGTAGCGGTAGATAAACAAATTGGTATTTGTTATCTTATTCCAATGTATATTATTGATACATGGCCAGATGAAAAAATTGTATCAGTAAAAACAAGTGAGTTGATTGAATATAGAGAAAGTTGGCAAATTATTGATAAAATGGCTTTAAGATAAATAAAAAGACACTAGATATATGATCTTAGTGTCATTGTTTTTTAACAGTCTTAACGCCATAATAAAGAGGAAAATACTTTTTATTTCTTTTATAACTATTTAAATCTATTGGATAATCAAATTCTCCGATATGCTCAAATAATTTAGCTCCAAAGTTTTGCTTGAAGAAAAATCCTCCATCATTTATATCTTTTACTTCATAGAAATTATAAGACATATAACCATCTTCTATAGCTTCTTTAATCATTTTATAATGGATAGAATAAGATACATCTAAATCAATATACTCATCATCCATTCCTCCGATTAGAGCGGTAATTTCTCTTCCATACATCAAAAATAAGTATCCTCCTAAGAAAATTTTATCATTATCTGTTTTTTCTTTTAAGGATAAATAATACTTTCTTCTCTTATTTATAATATTAATCTGTTCCTTATAACCAAGTTCCTTTTCAATAAAAGTTTCCTCTGTTAATTGATTATTTTGATATAAACCTATTCTTTTTTCTTTCTCTATTTGTAACACCTTTTCTTCTTTCTTAAGGTTATTAAGAGTAGTATTTAGATCAAGTTCAGCAATCATTATCTTTAAGTGTTCTTTTGTAAAAGCCGTGGCTAAATCTTCATAGAAAGGAAGTTCGTACTCAATAGTATTAAACTTACTACTAATCTTATTCATTGTTTTAATAAAGATAGGTAATTCATCATGCTTTAATTCTCTTACGATATACCCAAGTCTTTCATTTCTTTTAATAATTTGTCTTGTTTTTTTTGACATATTATCTAATATATCATTAAGACTTTTGTTAGTTAAATCAAGTTTCATTGTATATTTTGGATTAATGGTATCGGTAACAGTTTCAATAAAACCTAATTTTGTTAGGTAGTCTTTTATAAATAAATTATTTATACCTCCTTGTAGTTCTTTACCATCTTCATCTTTTTCTGTAGTTAATATTTCAGGATCTATTTTTAAATAGATACCATTTTTTTCTTTAACAAAGTTAATTACTTCTTTAGTAAATATTTCTAATAAATCATAATTTTTATAGTCGATTAAAAAGCCTTGAGGAGCATAGAAAAATCTTTTCTTAATACTTTTATTTTCACTAGCTAAAAGTAGGGTAGCTCCCAATAATTTATTCTTATCTTCAAGACCTAAAAAGTAAGGATGCCAATTCTCACCACTTTTAAAAGTAGCCCAATAAATACTTTGCTCAAAAGGACATATTTCTAGGTAATTAGTAAATTGATTAAATTCTGTTTTAGAAAGTTCTACAAGTTTCATTTTATCACCCCACCTTAAACTAATTATACTTGATTCTTTAACTTAGTGCAAGATTATGATATGATTATATAGGAAAGTGGTGAATATATGCGAAAGAAAGAATTAAAACAAAACTCCTTTCTAAATGGAGCTTTTGTAGCAACCATGGGAATAGTTATTACTAAAGTGTTAGGTATGCTTTACGTAATCCCATTTTATGCAATTATTGGTGAACAAGGTGGAGCACTATATGGATATGCCTATACTATCTACTTGTTATTCCAGTCTTTATCTTGTGCTGGTATTCCTAATGCTATTTCTAAAATAATTAGTGAGTATCAAACTTTAGGTTATAGTAAAGCGAAAGAAAAAGCCTTTAAGATAGGTAGAAGATTAGCTATCTTCATGGGAATATTTGTTTTTATTATCTTATTTTTATTTGCTCCAATTATAGCAAAAGCAATTATTGGTGATTTAACAGGAGGTAACACATTAAGTGATGTAACTTATGTTATTAGAGTAATCGCCACAGCTATATTAGTAGTACCAATCTTAAGTATTTATAGAGGTTATTTAGAAGGTCATAAGTTTATAACTCCAACAGCTATTTCCCAAGTAGTAGAACAAGTAGCGCGTATTGTGGTTATTATAGCTGGATCATATGCTGCTTTAAATGTATTTCATTTATCTTTGACAACAGCAGTAGGAGTAGCTACTTTTGGAGCAACAGCTGGAGCATTGGTTGGTTATCTATATCTACTTGATAAAGTATTTAAGCATAAGAAAGAAATAAATAATATAACTGAAGTAAAAGAAGAACCAGTTATTTCTACTAAAGAAATATTAGGAAAGATATTCTTCTATGCCTTACCATTCATTATGATAGATGTCTTCAAATCAGCTTATAACTTTGTTGATATGACCACCCTTGTTAAGACTTTAGTTCATTCAGCAGGTTATACTACAGTAGCAGCAGAAAACTCTATGAGTGTAATTTCTACTTGGGGAAATAAACTTAATATGATAATTGTCTCTATTTCTACAGGTATAATTATAAGTTTAATACCTAACCTTACTTCATCATCTGTTAAAGGTGATAAAAAAGATGTTCATCATAAGATTAATCAGACTTTACAAATATTGTTATTTCTATCAGTACCAATGACTATAGGTCTATCATTCCTATCAAAACCAGTTTGGGATGTATTCTATGGAAATAGATCAGCAGTAGGAGCAGAAATTATGGCATACTATATCTTTGTTGCTTTAATAATTTCTACTTATACAGCCTTAGTCTCTATCGTTCAGGTTTTAAAATATTATAAAGAAGTGTTTATTTCTCTATTTGCTGGTGTGTTAATCAAAGCTTTAACTAATGTTTATTTAATTAAAACATTCTATGGACTAGGACTTCAACCAGTATATGGTTCTATAACTGCTACTATTTTAGGTTATCTAGTAGGAATAATCTTATGTCTTTACTACTTAAAAAAGAAATGTGGAGTTAGTTATAAACCTACTATTAGAATTATTGGAAAGATTATTGTAGCCGATATCTTTATGATACTTTCCTTATTCCTAGTTAAATTTGTAGTACCAATTTCCTCATCTATAAGACTTTTAAATATTCCAATTATTTTAGTTTATACTATTATAGGAGCGGGAGTATATTTATTAGTATCTTATAAATCAGGTGTTGTTGAAGAAGTATTAGGGAGTAAAATGTTAGCTAAAATTAAAAGAAAGGTGGCTAAAAAATAATGCTAGAAGAATTAACTGAAAAAGAGTTTCAAGACTTTTCAAAAAAACACCCATTAAGAAATTTTATGGAAACAGTAGAAATAGGTAATCTTAGAAGAAAAAATGGTTGGACTGTTAAATATATTGGCCTTAAAGAAAAGAAAAAAATAGTAGGAGCAACTATGCTTCTTTCTAGGAAAAGACATTTTAATATGAATGAATTTTATGCTTTAAGAGGACCACTACTTGATTATAGTAATGATAATCAGGTAGAAACATTTTTGAAAGAGTTGAAAGACTATGTTAAAAAAAATAATGGTTACTGTCTAAGAATTGATCCATACCTTCCTATTAGAAGATATGATAATGATAAAGAACTAGAAGTTCCAAAGACAAATATACTTAAAATACTTGAAACATTAAAGTTTAAGAAAAGTGAAAAACAAGAACAAGTTTCTTCTATGTATGTCCTTGATTTGGAAGGGAAAAGTGAAGATGATGTTTTAAAGGAAATGAAACCTAATACTAGAAATATTATTCGTAAGAATATTAAAACAGGTATTGAAGTGTCAGAATTAAAAAAAGATGAGTTAGAAAACTTCTATGAGATAATGCTTGAAACAGGTAAACGTAAAGGATTTAGAGTAAGAAACATTGCTTACTATGAAAATATGTATGATTTATTTTCTAAGAAAAAAGAAATTAAGTATTTAGTTACTAGACTAGATCTTAACAAGTATATCAGTTTATTAAATGAAGAAATAGAAGAAAATACTAAAAAGAAAGAAGCTTTATCTGATTCTAGATGTAATGATGGTAAGAGAAAGAGTTTTGATGAGACTATTAATTCATTAAAGAAAAAGGTAGATATAGCCAAACAGCAAAAAAAAGAAAAAGGATTATCAATTATTACACTTGCTGGCTCTATGTTTATTATGACTGATCCAGAAATAGTTTATCTATCTAGTGGTAATTATGAAAAATATTTAATGTATAATTCCCAGTATTTGATTCAGTGGGAAATGATTAAGTATGCTATAGAGCATGGCTATAAAAGATACAATTTCTATGGTACACCTACAACTAATAAAGATGATAAAACTTATGGTATTTATCAGTTTAAAGCCAGCTTTAATGGATATATGGAAGAATTATTAGGCGAATATGAAGTTGGTACATCTTTAGTTTATTATCTTGTAAAACTAATTCATAAAATAAAAAAGTCATAGATTATTCTATGGCTTTTGTGTTGTATCAGTTTGTGTTGTTGCACTTTGATTAGGATCAGTGGTTACTGTTCCATCAGTAGTAGACTTATCTTTATTATCAGTAGCAGTATTATCCCCTGTTGATAAAATATTATTTTCTTGATCTTCTGTTACTGTAATATTAGCTGTATAAATACTATTATTATAAGTTACTGTATATTGATAAGTTCCAGGCTTATTAATATCAACTTCGGAAAAATTGAATTTTAACAAAGCTTTAATTTCATCAGTTAAAGGATTAGGATCAGTAATATAATCAGCTGGATTAGTTGATAGAGCAGTTCCTTTCTTAATAGTAAATGGTTTTATTGATATTGTATCAACTTGATTAGTAGGAGCTACCTTTTCAATTACTTTTATAGTACCTTCAAACTCTTTCTTTTTATAATAAACTTTATATTTATAAGTACCAACTTCTTTAACGTTAACACTACTAGTGTCAAGTTTTAAATTAGCTAATACTTCATCACTAACCGTTTCATCTAAATAATCGGCTATTTTTATACTAAGTGGTGTATTAGTTTCAATTTCAAAGTTTTTAAGCTTTATATTAAAATCAGCTTTCTCATTATCTTGCATTTTCTGTGATACCACTAGTGCAATAGTCTGATTATTATTCTCTTGATCTAATTTGGAATAAAGGCATCCACATGAGATACAAAGTATTCCTAATAGGGTAAAAGAAGAAACGACTATTAAACGGATTTTCTTATCCATTCATAATCCCACCTTTTCTATCTTATTTACATTATATGATAGATTTTTTTCTGTGGCAAGTAAAAAATCTAATTCTTTTTGGAATTAGACATTGCCTCCTTGATAGATATTATCTTTTACCATCTTCTTCCGGAGTTTCTCAGTTGTTGCTTCTATCAATACAGCGTTCAGCCTTTTAGCATAA
>CAVLCG010000014.1:0-19225 GCA_963661445.1 bacterium
ATAAAGTCTAAAAACATATCCTTTAAGTACTTTCATATGACCACCTCAATTCATTGGAATATAGTGTATCATATAAAACAAATGTTTGCAATGACTATTTAAAACTTTTTATAACTTTCCTATTGTATGAAAAAGTGTCACCACTGGTGACACAATTAACATGGACACATTGTTTAGTCTTAATATCAATAAAGGATATTGATGAAATATACTATTATGCTTTACAAGTTAAAAATAGAACTCTTTCAAAGAGAGAATTGGAAGAAATCATTAAGAATGAAGAGTATAATAGATTATCAAATGAGACAAAAAGTAAAATTTATAATGAAAGGAAACTAGATCTAAAAGATTTAGTACCTAATCCTATATTAATTAAAAATAAAAATAATATTGAAATAGCTACTGAAAAGGCATTACATCATCTGATACTAGAAGACATTGAACTATTTATGAAAGAACTTGGTAATTCATTTAGTTTTATTGGGAGCGAATACAAAATTAAAATAGGGGATAATTATCATAAAATAGATTTATTGTTATTCAATATAAAATATAATTGCTATGTAATAGTTTTCGTTAAAGGTAACAGAATTTAAGGTAGAATATATTGCTCAGGTTCAAAAGTATATGAATTATATAGATAAAAATCTAAAAGAAATAAATAACACTAATACAATAGGAATCTTAATTTGTAAAAAAGAAAATAAATTTGTAATTGAATATTGTTCGGATGATAGAATTATAGTTAGAAAATATCAAGTAGTATAAAATATACTTTGCAAAAAAAGTAAATGACATTTATAATAAATCTAGGAACTGAGGTGATTAAGTATGAAAAATATATCTTTTATGATGAGTAAGGGAGATATAGAAAAATTAAAATATTCTTATATGGATGCCTGTTCTAATAAAGATTTTAAAGATTATGTAGATTTAATTGATTTAAGTGATGATGAACTTATGAAATATACATCTAAATTAGAAGAATGTGTAATGGAATCTAATCACTGTAAAAATTGTACTGGTCTAAAGAACTGTCAGAATAGAGTGAATGGCTACTTCTTTAAAGCTTTTCTTGAAAATGGTAAATTAAACTTTTCTTATGTTCCTTGTAAATACTTATTAAAAGAGGAAGATATTTATAGTTATCAAAAGAAAATAACTTGTTATGACTTGCCAGAAGATATCAAAAAGGCTACCTTTAGTAATGTTTATAAGGATGATAGGAAACGTCTTCCTATAATTAAATATTTTAAAGAATTTATTGATACTTACTTAAAAGGAGAAAATCCAAAGGGAATTTA
This sequence comes from bacterium, assembly GCA_963661445.1. Taxonomy (GTDB): domain Bacteria; phylum Bacillota_I; class Bacilli_A; order RF39; family UBA660; genus Onthousia. Next base: position 1,305 of record CAVLCG010000014.1, read on the forward strand.
CTTACATGGTTCTTTTGGAAGTGGTAAAACATATTTAATAGCTTCACTTTTCAATGAGATGGCTAAGAAAGATATTGCTAGTGTAATGGTTTATTATCCAGAACTACTTAGAAGTTTAAAATCTAGTTTTGGTAATGACTATGAAGAAAAATTTACTAAGTTAAAAACAGTACCATTATTACTACTTGATGATATTGGAGCAGAAAACACTACTAATTGGAGTAGAGATGAAGTGTTAGCACCACTACTACAATATAGAATGGAAGAACATCTTCCTACTTTCTTTACCTCTAATTTAACAAAAGAAGAGTTAGAATTAACCTTAAGTAATACTAATAATGGGGTAGATAAGATAAAAGCTAGGAGAATAACCGAGAGGATTAATCAGTTAACAGTAGATTTAGAATTAATTAGTAAAAATAGAAGAAATTAAACTTCTTCTATTTTGATAACATCTCCAACCTTATAATAATCATTAACAGAAATCGGTAAAATGTATATAGCTTTTACCTTTTTCTTTCTAAAAATAAACTTTTCTGTTTTATAGTTTAAGTAGCAATGTAGTATTTTATTATTTTCATCTACTTGATAAATATTTACTCTTTGACAGAAAAAGTATGTATTTATACCTTTTTTCTTGGGAAAATAGTAACCTTCATCTATAGTATCTAAGATGAGTCTAATACTTTTAATCCTATCCTTAAATGAAGACAAAGTTTTGATTTTAATCTTTTTTTTCTTAACAATTATATATTTCATTGCGATCACCTTTACTTGATAATATCAAAAAAAATATTTGTTATCAATTGTTTTTAAATTTGTTTTATGTTATCCTTTTATTAGAGTAGGTGAGTGGAATGAAGAAAAAGAGAAAAAAAAATAAAAAAGGTTTTACCTTTATAGAATTACTTAGTGCCATAGTGGTTCTTTCTGTTTTGATGACTGTTGGTGTGGTAGCAGTTACTCGGTTTTTGGAGTCTTCTAGGGAAAAATATTATAAATCACAGGAAGATTTAATAACTTTGGCTGGTAAACAGTATTTTACTGATTATAGAAGTGAATTGCCTAAAGAAGTGGGGGCTAAGAGTTCTGTTACACTAGATACTTTATATGCTAAAAAATATTTAGATAGAGTTAAAGATTATAGCGGAAAAATATGTGAGGCTACTAATGATGCTACGGTTAATAGAGTTTATGCTATAAAAACAGCCACTGGAAAGTATCAATATTATACTGTTTTTAAATGTGGTGATTATCTAACTAAGGTTGATAATAAAGCACCAGTTATTACTTTTACACCTTCTAGTGCTAATACTAATGAAAATGTTAAGATAACTATGAAAATTACAGATAATGTAGGTGTTGATTCGTTTTATTATGAAATTATTAAGAATGGTGTTAGTTATAAAAAGACTGACTCTAAACCTTATACTGCTCCTGTTACTATTACAATAAAAGATGAAGGAACTTATATTATTAAAGGTCATGCTACTGATAAGAGTGGAAATACTACTGATAAAAATTCTAAAGAATATGTTATTGATAAAACCGCTCCTGATTGTAGTAAGTTTACTATTACTAGTACTAATGGTAGTATAAAAGAAAAGTGGCAAAGTAAAGATGTAATACTTAAAATTACTCCACCTACAGACGTTAATAAATGGGATTTTGAGAGATGCTTTATTGCTAGTGATAATAAAACTGAAGTTTGTACTCCTTATGGAACTAGTTTAGCTGGTGCTAGAAGTAGAATTTTAAAAGGTAGTGAAAAATTTTATATATCTAATGATGTTCTTGATATTGATGATGTACCTACACAAGATAGTGAAGATAGTAGTAAGACTCAAGAAAAAACTGATATCGGAACATCATATGAAGATAATGGACATTTCTATGGTCGTATTAAGGCTTATGATAAAGTAGGTAATTCTTGTACTACTAATACAGATACTTATTATATTGATAAAGATGCACCAACTATTAAAGAAATGATTGTTAATAGTAAAAATGATAATTATAATAGTTTGGAAGCTTATATTCATTTATCTATAGAAGATAGATCAAATAGTAATTTATATTATATGATTTCTCCATCATCAGATTTTAAAGATGCTACTTGGCAAAGTTATAATGAAGGAACTGTGGGATACCAAGATGTGGATTGGACTTTTTCTGGAAAGTATGATGGTAAAAAAAGAACTTTATATATTAAAGTAAAAGATGGATTTGATAATATTAGTGATGCTTATACAACATATTATACTGTATATAAAGAATGTCAAAGTAGCAACTTAACTTCAACGGTTACTAGAGGAAGTTGTAGTGGTTCTTGCGGAAGTCAAAAATTAACAACTACTACAACAAAGAATGATGTTAATACTAAAAGACAATGTAGTGTTACTACTGGCAGTGAATCTTGTTCAACCGATACTTGTAAAACTCCTACTTGTTCTTTCACTGTATCTGGTGGAACAGCTGGTACCAATGGTTGGTATCGTGGTGGAACAGTAACTTACACCCTAAATACAAATAGTGCTACAACATCATTTGGTATTGGTGGTTATAATAGTAAAAGAAGTGGTACAGTAAGTAGCAATGGTACATATAGTTTTACTGGTTATGCTAAAAATGCTGCTGGAGTTCAAGCAACTTGCTCTCTAACAATAAAATATGATAGTACTGCTCCAACTTGTACACATAATAGTGAAACCACTACTTGGAATAATAACGATAAAAGGGTTTATAAAGGATGTGCTGATACTGGTGGCAGTGGTTGTGTAAGAGACTATTATGCTGATGCTGTTATAAACTATACTAAGAAAGTACAAAACTTCTCTGCTTATACAATAAGTGATAAAGCTGGTAATACTAGAAAGTGCTCTGCTTTAAAATTAAATATTTACGTTGATAAAGATGCTCCAAAAGTAGTGGCAAAGCGTTATGATAATTATAAAGGAGCAAACTGTATAGATAATCCATCTAGACTTTATAGTTATCGTTATAATATCTCAATGTCTGATGGTGATTCTGGCTTAAAACAAACTACTTGTACTTGGGCAAAACCAGCAGTAACTCGAAGTGGTTCCAATATTAGAAACGCTACAATTGTTGAAAACTTTTGCCAAGATACAAAAGGAGTAAGTTGTAAAGCATGTGACTATGCTGGAAATTGTAAGACGGTTTCTAAAAAATAGGAGGCTTATTATGAATAGAAATAAAATATTTGGTATAATTCTTATTATTGTTGGGGTAGTACTATTAATAATTGGAATTGGCTTTTCATTTTCGACAAAGAAAGAAGAACCTACCAAAAGTGATGATTTTATGATGAATACAACTCAGTTTTTTGATGGCATTACTTGTTATAATAACTTATGTTTAAGTGATTTAAAGATAGATAATAGTTCAACTAAGGATACAAAAGTAGAATTTAATTTAACTAATAACAATGAAACTACTACTAAGTCAAGCACATTAAATTTAAAATTTAACACTGGTGATAAGATATCATTTACCTATAAAGACTTAGAACCTAAGGAAATAATTAAAATAAAAGTAAGCTCTAAAAGTAATTTAAGTGAAGTAATGAGTTATAAACTGGAAAAGAACTAGGAAAAAGTTCTTTTCTTTTGCTCTTTTAAAGATATGAAAAATATGTTATCATATTAGGGAAAAGAGGAGTGAGATAAATGAGTGGACATTCTAAATGGGCAACTATTCATCGTAAAAAAGGATTAATAGATGCTGCTAGAGGAAAAGTATTTCAAAAATTAGCAAAAGAGTTATATGTTGCTGCTAAACAAGGAACACCTGATCCTGATGCTAATCCAAGTTTAAGATTAGTAGTTGAGAAGGCAAAGGCGGCTAATATGCCAAAAGATAATATTCAAAAGGCTATTGATAAAGCAAAGGGAGCTAGTGATAATGAACACTATGATGTTGTTCGTTATGAAGGATATGGTCCTTCAGGAACAGCTTTTATGGTTGATTGTTTAACCGATAATAGAAATAGAACAGCATCTTTTGTAAGAAGTACCTTTACAAAACATGGAGGAAACTTAGGAACAGATGGTTCTGTTAGTTATTTGTTTGACCGAGTTGGTTTAATTGAGATTCCTAATGATTATGATGAAGATGAAGTGATGATGACATCTCTTGATGCTGGAGCACTTGATATGGAAAAACTAGATGAAAGTTATATGATTACTACTAAACCAGAAGACTTTATTAAAGTAAAAGATGCTCTAGCTAATATGGGAGTAGCTGAGTTTTTAACATCAGAAGTTACTTATGTTGCACAAAACGAAGTAGAAGTTGATGATGAGACAAGGGAGAAAGTAGAAAAGTTATATGAACTTTTAGAAGATATTGATGATGTACAAAGTGTATATTGTAATATAAAGGAAAACTAGGTGTTAATATGTATGATTATATGATTGGGACTGTTAAAGAAATTAATTCTAATAGCATAGTATTAGAAACTAACAACATTGGTTATCTTATCTATACACCTAATCCTTTTTCTTTTGAAGAAGGAAAAGAATATAAGATATATTTATATCAGCAGATAAAAGAAGATGAACATCTCTTATTTGGTTTTAAAGAGAAAAATGATAAAGAAATGTTTTTAAAACTAATAGGAGTTAAAGGACTAGGTCCTAAGATGGCTCTTCCAATACTTGCAACAGGAAGCCTAGCAGGAATAAAAGATGCGATTGAAAGAGAAAATATTTTATATCTTAAGAAATTCCCAAAGATAGGAGATAAACTAGCTAAGCAAATAGTACTAGACTTAAAAGGTAAACTAGATGACTTTAAGGACTTAGATAGTGTTAGTTCAGATTCTCTTATGGAAGTGCATGATGCTTTGCTTGGTCTTGGTTACAAAGAAAAAGAAATTAAGAGTGTACTTGCTAAGGTAGATAGTAGTTTAAGTATTGAAAATCAAATTAAACAAGCTTTAAGTTTATTTCTAAAATAGAAGTAGGAGGTGGTAGTTGTGGATGATAGAGTAGTTAGTGGTGAAGAACAAATGGATGATGAAGTGTTAGAATCTAGTATACGTCCTTTAGTACTTGATGAGTATATTGGTCAGAGTGAAGTTAAAGAAAATATTCATGTCTTTATAGAAGCGGCTAAGATGAGAAATGAGACATTAGATCATGTTTTATTATATGGCCCTCCTGGACTTGGTAAAACAACTCTTGCTTATATAATAGCTAGAGAAATGGGTGTTAATATAAAAACAGCTAGTGGTCCTTCTATTGAAAAAAGTGGTGATTTAGCAGCTATTTTATCAACCCTAGAGCCAGGTGATGTCTTATTTATTGATGAGATTCATAGAATGCCAAGATATATTGAAGAAATATTATATCCAGCAATGGAAGACTTTACTCTTGATATAATTATTGGTAGTGAAGGAAACTCTAGAAATATAAAAATAGACTTACCACCTTTTACCTTAGTTGGAGCAACAACTAGAGCTGGTGATTTATCAAGTCCTTTAAGAGATAGATTTGGAATAGTTTCTAAACTTAAGTTTTATACTGATGATGAGCTTAGTGCTATTGTTAAGCGAACTAGTAGAGTCTTGAAGATGGATATTACCGATGAAGCTGCTTTAGAACTTGCTAAGCGAAGTAGAGGAACACCAAGAATTGCTAATCGTTTATTTAAAAGAGTAAGAGACTTTGCCTTAGTTGATAAAAAAGAGGTAATTGATTTAGAAGTGATGCAGAAAGCTCTAGATAGATTAAAAGTAGATAAAGGTGGACTTGATGAAGCTGATCATCAACTATTAAGAGCTATCATTGAAAGATTTAATGGTGGACCAGTTGGTATTGAAGCTTTAGCTAGTAGTATTGGGGAAGAAGTATCAACGATAGAAGATGTTATGGAACCATATCTATTACAAGAAGGATACTTGAAAAGAACTACTAGAGGAAGATGTGTTACACCTAAGGCATATGAACAGTTAGAGATAAGTTATCAGAATAATTTGTTTGGGGGAATGATTTAGATGAGATTAGATGAATTTGATTATGAGTTAGATAAAGACTTAATTGCACAAACACCACTTGAAAAAAGAGATAGTTCAAGACTTATGGTGTTAGATTGTAAAGATAAAACAATAGAAGATAAGATGTTTCCTGATTTATTATCTTATCTAGAAAAAGGTGATACTTTGGTTTTAAATAATACTAAAGTATTACCTGCTAGATTAATTGGAGAGAAAGAAAGTACTAAAGCGGTAATTGAATTATTATTACTTAAAAATATAGAAGGAGATATCTGGGAGTGTCTTACTAAGCCAGCTAAGAGAATTCATGTTGGTGATAAAATATCTTTTGGAGATGGTTTATTAGTAGCAACTTGTAAGGAGATTGGTGAAGAAGGTATTAGAGTAGTAGAGTTTAGTTATGAAGGAATATTCTATGAAGTTTTAGATAAACTTGGTACTATGCCACTACCACCTTATATTCATGAGACATTAAAAGACCAGTCAAGATATCAGACTGTTTATGCTAAAGAAATAGGTAGTGCTGCAGCACCTACTGCCGGTTTACATTTCACTAAAGAGTTACTAGAAGAGATTAAAGAAATGGGTGTTAACATTGCTTATGTAACTTTACATGTTGGTCTTGGAACTTTCCGTCCCGTAACAGAAGATATAATAGAAGATCATAAGATGCATTCAGAATATTACTCTATGGATAAAGATACTGCTGACTTACTTAGAAAGACTAGAGAAAGTGGTAAAAGAATAATAGCGGTAGGAACAACTTCAACTAGAGTACTTGAAACTATCTATGAAAAATATGGAACTTTTAAGGAAGATAGTGGTTTTACTACTTTGTTCTTGTACCCATCAAAGAGTGTTGATTCAATAGATGGACTAGTAACTAACTTTCATTTACCAAAATCAACTCTACTTATGTTAGTATCTGCTATTGCTACTAAAGAGTTTATCTTAAAAGCTTATAATCAGGCAGTAAAAGAAAGATATAGATTTTTCTCATTTGGAGATGCTATGTTGATACTTAAAAATAATAATAAATAAGAATAAGACTAAAAATTTCTTGAAACACATTAAGAAATAAGGTATAATAAGCCTATTGGAGGAGGAAGAGTATGGCAAAGAAAAATAATAATATTCATGAAATAACAATTAAAATCGAAGGAGAAGAGTGGCAAAAAGCTCTTGATGAAAGCTTTAAGAAAAAAGTAAAAAATGTAACTATTGATGGATTTAGAAAAGGAAAATGTCCAAGAAATATCTATGATAAAAAAGTAGGTGTAGAAACATTATTTGATGAAGCTGGTAATATCGTATTACAAGATGCTTATACTAAAGCTATTGAAGAAGCAAAAGTAATACCTGTAATTCCTGGTGAAGTTGAATTAACAGAAATTGATAAAGACCATGTTACATTTAAGTTTACAATTACTTCTCGTCCTGAAGTTACTATTAAAAACTATAAAGGATTAGGAGTAAAAGAAGAAAAAGCTACTGTTACTGATGAAGAAGTAGATGAAGAAGTTAAGAAGTTACTTGATAAGTATGCTGAATTAGTAATTAAAGAAGATGGTTCAGTTGAAACTGATGACTTAGTAACAATTGATTATGAAGGATTCTTAGGAAGTAAAGCTTTTGAAGGTGGAAAAGGTGAAAACTATCCATTACAAATTGGAAGTGGAACATTTATTCCTGGATTTGAAGAACAATTAATTGGTATGAAAAAAGAAGAAGAAAAAGAAATAAAGGTTACTTTCCCAGAAGAATACCATGAAGAATCATTAAAAGGAAAAGAAGCTACTTTCAAAGTAAAAGTACATGAGATTAAAACAAAAGAAAAAAGAGAGCTTGATCAAGATTTCTTTGATGATTTAGGTCTTGAAGGTGTTAATGATGAAAAGAGTCTAAGAGAAGAAGTTAAGAAAAATATTCTTGCTCAAAAAGAAATGGAAAATGAAAACATCTATATTGATAAACTATTAAGTGAAGTAGCTAAGAATGTAGAAGTTGATATCCCAGAAGGAATGATTGAAGAAGAAACAACTCGTCTTTTAAAACGTGCTGAACAATCAATGATGATGCAAGGATTAAACTTAGACTTATATTATAAGATAACTGGAAGTAAAGAAGAAGACTTAAGAAATCAATTAAAAGATGAAGCTTATCAAAATGTTCTTTATCGTTTAATGCTTGAAGAAATCGTTAAGTTAGAAAAAATTGAAGTATCAGAAGATGATGCTAAGAAAGAAGCTAAAGAGTTAGCTGATAAATACCAAATGGATGAAGAAGAATTCTTAAAAGAATTTGGTGGACTAGAAATGGTTCAATATGATCTTGAAATGAGAAGAACAATTGAACGTTTAAAAGAATTAAATAAATAAAAACCTTTACCTATAGGGGGTTTTCTGATATAATTTTATGGAAACGAGGAGGGATAGTGTATGGCAAAAGTAGGAAATAGACAAAAGAAGACACTAGTATGTACAGTTTGTAAAGAAGAAAACTATCGTGTTGAAAAAAATGTTAAAAATACAACTGATCGTCTAGACATTAATAAATATTGTCCAAAATGTGGACATCATACTGAACACAAAGAAAAGAAGTAATAACTAAAGGAGGATATAAGATATGATTAATTCCAATGATTTAAAAAACGGAATTACTATTCAAGCTGATGGTAATATCTATATGGTACTTGATAGTCAACACGTAAAACCTGGTAAAGGAGCAGCTATTGTTAAGGCAAAACTTAAAAACTTAAGAACTGGTTCTATCGCTGAAAAGACTTTCAATGCTGGAGTTAAAGTAGAAACAGCACATATTTCAAAGAAACCTATGCAATTCCTTTATAGTATGGGAGATACTTATTACTTCATGAATATGCAAGATTATGAACAAATTGAACTTGATAAGAGTACAATTGGTGATGATGCAAAATTCTTAAAAGAAAACTTAGAAGTAGAAATCATTTTCTTTGAAGGTGAAATGTTAGGTATGAACTTACCAGATAAAGTTGTTATGAAAATAGTAGCTACTGAAGATGCTGTTAAAGGTAATACTTCATCTTCTGCTATGAAGAATGCTACTTTAGAAACTGGTATGGTAGTACAAGTTCCATTATTTATTAAACAAGATGAAGAAATTCTTGTTGGAACAAAAGATGGAAAATATGTATCAAGAGCATAAGGCTCTTTTTTTCTTTACCTAAAAATGGTATTATTATTCTAGGAGCGTGATTAAATGAAAGTATTAGTAACAGGAGGATGTGGCTATATCGGTAGTCATACTGTTTGTGAATTATTAAAAAATGATTATAAAGTAGTTATTATTGATAACTTTAGTAATAGTAAAAAAGAAGTGGTTGATAAGATTAAGACTCTAACAGGAAGTGATGTTAAACTTTATGAGGGTGATGTTTGTGATAAAGAACTTTTAGATAATATCTTTAAGGATGAACAAATTGATGCTGTAATTCATTTTGCTGGTTATAAAGCAGTAGGAGAAAGTGTTAAAAAACCACTTATGTATTATGAAAATAACTTAATATCAACCTTATATCTACTTGAAGTAATGAAGAAGTATAATTGTAAGAAATTTATATTCTCATCAAGTGCTACTGTCTATGGAACACCTAAAGAGTTACCAATCAAAGAAGATTTCCCTTTATCAACAACTAATCCATATGGAACTACTAAATTGATGATTGAAATGATTCTAAAAGATATTTATAAAGCTGATAATAGTCTTGATATTACTATTTTAAGATATTTCAATCCAATTGGTAATGAAGAGACAGGTTTACTAGGAGAAAGTCCTAATGGTATACCAAATAATCTTATGCCTTATATCGTTAGAGTAGCTACTAAAGAGTTAGAATGTTTAAGTGTCTTTGGAGATGATTATGATACTAAAGATGGAACAGGGGTAAGAGATTATATCCATGTGGTAGATCTTGCTAAAGGACATGTACTAGCTCTTAAGAAAGCTAAAGGATTAAGTATCTATAACTTAGGTACTGGTGAAGGGTATAGTGTTTTAGAGCTAGTTAAAACTTTTGAAAGAGTAAATAATGTTAAAGTTAATTACAAAATAGTAGGAAGAAGAGAAGGAGATATTGCTGCTTGTTATGCTGATAATACTAAAGCAAAAGAAGAGTTGGGTTTTAATCCAACAAAGACTTTAGAAGATATGTGCCTAGACTCTTATACTTATATTCTTAATAATAAAAAATAGTCGTTGATATTTTTTGACAAATAGTATTAATTATTATATAATCTTAAGCAGAAATGAGGGAGTTATATGGAAAAAACTTATATATTTGGACATAGAAAACCAGATACTGATTCTGTCTGTAGTGCTATTAGTCTATCATATTTAAAAAAACAATTAGGAGAGAATACTGAGGCTCGTATCTTAGGAAATGTTAATAAGGAAACAGCTTATGCCTTAGATTATTTTAAAGTTAAAACACCAAAGTATTTAAATGATGTTAAATTACAACTTAAAGATGTAGATTATCATAAACATTATTTTTTAGATCAATCTAAATCTATTTATGATAGTTATCTTTATATGTTAAATCAAGGTTTAACTGGTGTACCAGTAGTAGATGATAAAGAAAAACTACTTGGTATTGTAACTATTAAAGATTTAGCTCATCATTTTATTAATGATGAAGTTAATTTGTTAAGAACATCATATAAAAACTTACTAGAAGTATTAAAAGCTGGTGAAGTGTTAAAGTTTGATGAAGAGATTGAAGGAAACTTGTTAGCAGCAGCTTACCGTAGTACTACTTTCCTTGGAACAGTTAAACTAAAGAAGTCTGACATCTTAATAGTAGGAGACCGTCATAGTGTTATTGAATATGCTGTAGAAAATGGTGTTAAGATGATAATTTTAACTGGTAATGGGGAAATTAAAGACAAACACTTAGAAATAGCTAGAAAGAATAAAGTTAATATTATAAGAAGTAGTTATGATACTTATCATGTTTCTAGGTTGGTTAGTCTAGCTAATTATATTGGTAATATGACAAGAACTACTAAAGATGCTGTAACCTTTGATGAAAATATTTATGTAGATGATATTTTAGAAATAAATAAGAAGTTAAGACATACTAATTATCCAGTAATTAATAGTAAAACTGGTAAATGTTTAGGACTCTTAAGAATAACTGATTTAGAAGCTAAACATCCTAAGAAAGTAATCTTAGTAGATCACAATGAAAAGATTCAAAGTGCTGAAGGATTAGAAGAAGCAGAAATTAAAGAAATATTTGATCACCATAATTTAGGATCAATTACAACCTCTAGTCCCGTAAACTTTAGAAATATGGCAGTTGGTTCTACTAATACTATTATTTATACTTTATATAAAGAAAAAGAAATAGAAATTACTAAAGAGATGGCTGGTATGATGTTATCTGGTATTTTATCTGATACTTTAATACTAAAGAGTCCAACAGCAACTCCTCTTGATGTAGAAGCTGTTCACTATCTTGCTAAAATAGCAGAAGTTGATTATAAAGAGTATGGACTTAATATGATTAAAGCTGGTACTTCACTTGACGGTATGAGTGAAGAAGATGTCTTATATAATGACTTTAAACTTTATAATGTAAATGATAAGACAATGGGTATAGGACAATTCTTTACTACTAACTTTGATGATATTAAAAATAATATGGATAAGTATTTAGATACTTTAGATGAAGTAGCTGAAGCTAATAAATATTCACTTGTAGCTCTTTATATAACTGATATTATTGAAAATGGTTCTTATGTTATCTATAATAGAAAAGCTAAAGATTTAATGGATCTTGCTTATCGTAAGGATATGGAAGAGGGTACATATCTAGCTGATGTTGTTTCTAGAAAGAAACATGTTGTACCACTTCTTATGGAAGTATTTAATTAAAGAGAGTGATTGTTAATAATCACTCTCTTTCTATTTATTAATATCATTATACTTCAAGAATAATGTAAATATCAAGCTAAGATTGGCTTGTAGTATAGCATTTAATCTGTTAACAAAAAAATGTTGACAAATAAAAAAACATCACCTATAATATTAATTGCAAACAGAAAGGAGTGTAATTATGGCTGTTAAGATTCGTTTAATGAGAATGGGTGCTAAGAAAAGACCAACTTATCGTATCGTAGTAACTGACTCTAGAGCTAGACGTGATGGAGAATATCTTGAATTAGTAGGAACTTATAATCCACTAGAAAAAGAAAATACTACTAAGATTAATGAAGAAGTAGCACTTAAATGGTTAGACCGTGGAGCAATTCCATCTGATACTGTTCGTAGTTTATTAAAAAACGAAGGTGTTATGAAGAAATTCGCTGAAAATAAAACTAAAAAGGAATCAAAATAATGGATTTAGTAAAACTTGTAACAACTCTTGTTGAAGGAGTTGTAGTTAATAAAGAAGATGTTAGTGTTAAAGAGTTTTCATCTGATGATGTTATTACTATTGAAATATTAGTTAAAGAGGAAGATATGGGTAGATTAATTGGTAAAAATGGTAAAACAATTAATGCTATTCGTACTCTTTGTCAAGCTAGTAGTTATCTAAATGGTAATAAGTATGTAAAGATTAATGCTGATAAGTTTTAGGGATAGAGATATCCTTTTTTTATTGTTAAAACTTGATTTTTATATTATACTTATAGTGGGAGGATAAGAAATGAAAAAAATGGAAAAAAGAATAGTAAGTGCTATTGTTATGGTCTTAATATTTGTACCAATATTATTACTAGGAGGAATGACTTTCTCAGTATTTATGACACTACTTGCAATAGCTGGTATTTATGAACTTATTAAAGTAAGAGAAAAAACTAAAGAATTTCCAAAGATAGTAGTTTTCTTTGCTTACTTCATAGTTTTATTCTTAACACTATTAAGTTATAATCAGAATGTCTTTACTTATATGGTTGATTATAGAGCCTTTGCTGTATTAATATTTATCTTTTTACTACCATTATTATTTGTTAATAGTAAAGAAGATATGTATAATATTAATGATGCTTTATATATGATAGGTTCATCTATATTTATTGGTTTGTCATTTGGACTTATTATTCTAATAAGAAATTATGATTTAAACTACCTAATATATATATTATTAATAACTACAATGACTGATGTTTTTGCTTATCTTACAGGATTTTATATTGGTGAACATAAACTTTGTCCCACTATTAGTCCTAATAAGACAGTAGAAGGTTTAATAGGAGGTCTTTCAATGGGAACTTTTGTTGCCTCAACTTTCTATTTCGCGGTAGTTAATTCTAATATGTCTTTAGTATTAATTATCTTTATAACATTCTTTTTATCACTAATAGGTCAGTTAGGTGATTTAGTATTTTCTAGTATAAAAAGAACTTATAAAGTAAAAGATTATTCATCATTAATACCAGGACATGGAGGAATACTTGATAGATTTGATAGTTTAATCTTTGTAGCCTTAGCATTTATTTTATTTGTAGGAATTTTATAGGAGGGGTAGATGGTAACATTATTAATATTTATTCTTATTCTAGGAGCGATTATCTTTATACATGAGAGTGGACATTTTCTCTTTGCTAAACTAACAGGTATTTATGTTCATGAGTTTGCTCTTGGAATGGGACCTAAACTTATATCACATAAAGGGAAAGAGACAACTTATTCCCTAAGACTTATTCCAATTGGGGGATTTTGTCAATTAGCTGGTGAAGAAGGGGAAGAAGAGGATATTCCAAAAGATAGAACTCTACAAGGTAAAAAAGCTTGGCAAAGATTTCTAGTAATGTTCTTTGGAGCAGGTTTTAACTTTATATCAGCGATATTAATGTTATTCTTCATTGGTCTTATTTGGGGTAGCCCTTCTTCAGTACCTTTAATCACTAACGTTAATAAAGGATCACGTGCAGACGTGGCAGGACTTGAAAAAGGTGACATTATCAAAAAAATAAATGGTCATAAGATTAATACAAGAGATGATATTTCTTTGTATCTTACTATTGATAAACATAAACAAGCGACCGAGTTTGTTGTTACTAAAGAAGATGGTAGTACAAAGACCTATAAAGTTACACCAGAAAAGAAGATAAAAGATGACCAAGTAACTTATGTTTATGGTATTGGCTTTAAAGAGAAAAAAGAATATGGTTTAGGACATGCACTAAACTATATGGTAACAAAAACAGGAGCTTTATTTAGACAAATGTGGGTAACTGTTGTTAGTTTATTTACTGGTGGTATTAAAGTAAAACAATTATCAGGTCCTGTTGGTATTTATGAAGTAGTAGGTAGTCAAAGATCAGGTGGTCTAGCTAGTTTACTATATCTATTTGCCTTCTTATCAATAAATGTAGGTTTCATCAATCTATTACCATTACCAGCTTTTGATGGTGGACATATCTTATTTATCGTTATTGAGAAAATAAAAGGAAGTCCAGTAAAACCAGAGACAGAAGCGATGATTCATACAATCGGTTTATTCTTACTTATGATTTTAATGGTTTATGTAACATTTAATGATATCTTAAGATTATTCTAGAGGTAGTTATGAGTAGAAAAGATAAAATAATAATGAGTCTAACAATTGTTATCTTATTATTAGTGATAGTACTAGCTTTGGTGCTTAGTATGAAAGGACTTAGTAGTATAACAAGTAAAGATAGTCCTAAAGAAGAGAAAAAAGAAGAAAGGGTAGTAACTACTAAGCTTAATGAGGAAGAAGTTAATACCCTTCTTGATAAAATAAAGATATATGATAACTATTTTATTACTTTTGAAGGTAGTAAAAAACCAAGTGAGTTAACTGATGATGAAAAATTTTTGTTTTATATGAAAAACAACTATGAGAAGTTTACTAAAGGAGTAAGTAGTAAAGAAATAGAATCTTATTTAAAAGAATACTTTGGAAAAGATATTATCTATACTCCAGTTGCTAACTATCTATGTCCAGTTGATAATCTACCTTTAATTATCTATGATAAAAATTCTGATTTATATAAAATAGATTATAGTGAACATGGTCATGATGGAGATTATATCTCAAAGATATTTAGTTATTATGTAGATGGAGTTAAAAAGATAGATAAAACTACTACTTATAAAATAAGAGTTAGAAAAGCCTTTTCTAATTATGTGACAGTAGGTTTGATCACTAGTTTCTATGGTAGTTATACTGATGCTGTTAATAGAAAGAAGGAAGTGTTTGATCTTTATAAAATATATGGTGATGAAAATATGAGTGATGAAGAACTAGAAAAGAAAGTAAAGACTCAGTATGAAAAATATAAAGGTATGTTTAAGATATATACTTATACTTTTGAAACAGATAGTAACATAGAAAATAGTTATTTAGTATCTTTAACGAAATAGTCTCTATATAGGGACTTTTTCTTTTTACGGGAAATATTAAAAAAATAAATTTTCTTTTAGATAAGTGATGTTGTGTGTTACAATATAGATGTATTAATAATCTATAAAGAAGGTGTTAATGTGGCAAAAAAGAAGACTAAAAGAGAAAAGAAGAAAGGTTTTGTTTATAGTAGTGAATTATATGGTGTAATACTTTTACTGGCTGGTATTATTGGAATTGGTAAGTATGGACCAGTTGGTAACTTGATTTCTTCTTTTGCAATATTTTTAGTAGGAGTATTTTATAATATATTATTAGTATTATTAATAGTATTAGGAGGATATTTAATAATAAAAAGAGAATGGCCTAATTTTTTTACGACTAAAATGTTAGGGTTTTACTTATTTATGATAGGAATACTAGCTCTTATGCATGAAGACTATATTTCTGCTAATAATTATAATGGGATAAAAGTCTTTCAAGAGACAGTTGATCAATTAACTGTTGCTTTTTCTACTATTATGAATAGTAATGCTACTATTGATGTGATAGGTGGCGGAATAATTGGCTGTACTTTTGGTGTTTTATTTACCTCACTATTTTCTTATAATGGAATGAAAATTGTGTCTTGGACACTATGCATTGCAGGAGTTTCCTTGTTTACCGGTTTTTCTATCGCTGACTTTGTTAAAAATACTAGTATGAAAGCGAAAGAAATGTTACCTAAAAAGGAAAAGAAAGTAAAAGAAGATAAAGAGCCTAGCTTTGATACTAGTAAGAAACCAGTTATTACTGGTGGAGAAGATGAAGTTAAGGATGATAGAAAGGTTACTATTTCTAATATAAATGAATTAACAAAGATTAATACCAAAGAAGAACCTAAAGAGACAGAGGTTAAGGAAGAAGTAGTAGAGCGACCAGTTGTTATTCATAATGGTAATTATACTTTGCCACCAATATCTATTTTAAATCCAGTTAAGAAAAATAAGAATAAGAGTGAAGCAGGAGTAGTTGAAAAGAATATCGAGACACTAGAGAAAGTATTAAAAGACTTTGGGGTTATTGGTAAAGTAGTAGAAGTACATATTGGCCCTACAGTTACTCAGTATGAACTTGAATTACAGACAGGTACTAAACTTAATAAAGTATTAAGTATTCATAAAGAAATTGCTCTTGTACTTGCTGCAAAAGACATAAGAATTGAAGCACCTATTCCTGGTAAGAGTACCGTTGGAATTGAAATACCTAATAGAGAAACAACACCAGTATCCTTTAGAGAGGTTATGGAAAAAGTACCGGCTAGTAAAAGTAGTAGTAAATTACTTTGTCCACTTGGTAAGAATATCATGGGTAATGTTGTTTGGTGCGAGATTGATAAGACACCACACTTATTAGTCGCTGGTTCTACTGGTAGTGGTAAGTCTGTTTGTATCAATGGAATAATCGCTTCTATTTTAATGCGAACAAGACCAGATGAGGTTAAACTAGTAATGGTCGATCCTAAGAAAGTAGAATTATCAGTCTATAATGGAGTACCACATCTATTATGCCCTGTTGTAACAGATCCGAAGAAAGCTAGTGTGGCATTAAATAAAATAGTAGCAGAGATGGAACGACGTTATGAAGTTTTTGAAGAGAGTCATACTAAAAATATTGCCACTTATAATAGTTATATTGATGATAAAAATAAAAACTTAGATGAAGATAGTAAAATACCTAGAATGCCTTATATTGTAGTAATAGTAGATGAGTTAGCTGACTTGATGTTGGTAGCTAGTAAAGATGTAGAAGCATCTATCATGCGTATTACTCAGATGGCAAGAGCGGCTGGTATTCACTTAATCATTGCTACGCAAAGGCCATCAACTGATGTTATCACTGGTGTCGTAAAAGCTAATATTCCATCACGTATTTCTTTTGCTGTTAGTAGTGGAATAGATTCTCGTACTATTCTTGATTCTACTGGAGCAGAGAAATTACTTGGTAAAGGTGATATGTTATTCTTACCAATGGGAGAAGCATCACCTCAAAGAATTCAAGGGGCTTTTATCGCTGATGATGAGATTAAAAAAATAATAGATTATACGATTGAACAACAAAAAGCTGAATATAATGAAGCCTTCTTAAATCTAGAAGCTAATAGCAATATGGATAAATCAGCAAGTCAGAAAGAAGATATGGAACAAGTAGAAGATGATGATGACGAACTTTATAATGATGTAGTAACTTTTGTCGTTGAACAACAAAAAGCTAGTGCTTCTCTTTTACAAAGAAGATTTAAAGTTGGCTATAATAGAGCGGCTAGAATAATTGATTTATTAGAAGAACGGGGTATTATTGGACCTACTAATGGTAGTAAACCAAGAGAAGTGTTAGTAAAACTAGATACTGGTGATGAAGACGGAGTATAAATTTATCGGAATAGACCGCTAGGGTGACAAATACTTGATAACACTGAAGATAAATTATTGCTTGTATATAAAATTGGAACATTAGAATTAGAACTTTCAAATATAGAAAAGTCTAATTCTTTTTCTTTATTAT
>CAVLCG010000015.1:0-19125 GCA_963661445.1 bacterium
ATTCTTCCTTGATTATCTTTTACTATTTTAGCTTTATTATATAAATTTATCTCATTATAATTTTGATATGACTTAGATATATTTGATAGATCCTTTAGATTATTATTTAATGTATCTATTTTCTCTTTTGTCTTGTTAGTATCTTCAATTGCTTCAGATAGCGGTCTTATATCATCGTCTGTTAGGGGTTGAAGAACACTACTCAATATAGACATTAGTTTGACAGGATTATACTCTTTTGATAATTTAGAACTTCTTAGCTGTAATAACACATTTATAAATTCATCATATGAGTCTAAATCTTTAAAGCCAAATAATAAATCGTTTACTAGACTTTTATATTCTTTAGTTGTTTCTACAAAGGCATTATCTACACCAATATTTGCCTTTAATTCCTTCTTAGTCATTAATACTTTATTGCTATAACTTTTATAAAGTTCAAAATCTTTTCCTATTCTCTTTCCATCTTTTAAAGCAAATCCCCAAAAATCAGTTGGTCTTCCTTTTCTTGCATGAAGCCCCATTCCGATTGTTATATATTTATCTTTTTCTTCATTATATGTTTCCATGTAAAGATAACCAATGGCATCATCTTTTTGTTCTCCATCAGATGGTCCTAATAAATAGTCTTCTATTCTTTTTTCCTTAGTACCGAACGGGTCTAGTCTAGTAGGTGTCTTATTACCATCTAATATTAAAGGGATAAATGATTGCATAGTGACTGATTTACCACTACCATTTCCACCTCTTAATAATAGTTTTCCATCAAAGAAATTAAATTCTTCATCGTCAAAATACCAAAAGTTTAATAATCCTATTTTTGTTACTTTATAATTCATTACTACCTCCAAATAAACTTGTTTGTTTTGCTGTATCATTTTCTACATTCTTTGTTTTACCTACTAATCTAGCTACTGTTGGATAAATTATTATTTCATCATTGTTTTTTTCTACGATGTTATACTTTTCCATATATTCTAATATCATGTCATAAAATTTCTTGTCTGTTTCTCTTAATAAGGTTTTTCCTATATATGGTGCTTTTGTTAGTCTTATGTCTTTTATTATATTTTCAAAGTAATCTTCTTTTATAGTAGCTACTTCATAATTATCTAATACTATTTTATTAGCATTTATCTCTTGCAATAATTTCTCATTTACCATTAATACAATTTCTGTAAGTTTTTTACTATTAGGAAAGTTATCTTTCTGGGTATTACTTTCTTCATCATATAGTATAGCTAAGTTATGGGTTATTTCTACCTCCATATTTAAGTTCTTATCTATTTCTGATTTTATATAATTGCGGTTTTTCTTTATATAATCTAATTCAGTTATTGATAAATCTTTAGAAGATACTGCTGGTGTATATAAGATATTTCTAAATACTTTATATCTTCTTATGTCTCCTTTTTCCTCATCTTGAGTAGCAAATTCACTTTTGATAAAATCTTCTGGTGTTGTTAATTCATTTATATTATCATCAAACATTCTCATTAAATAATTAGATGTACCTAACGACTCATATAGTGCTTCTGCTTCTCTGCTTTCGATGAATGATACTTTAGATGAATCTTTTACTTTTATAATTTGTAATTCTTCTAATAATGATATTACATTTGATAAGCATCTTCTGTCTTGAACTTTATTCCAATCTGGTATATGGTTTAATTCTAAAGTTATTGAAGTGTTTTTTACATATTCTATTAAATCAGATAGAACAAAGTAGTCTCCTCTTGTCTTATCTTCAAGGAATAATAACATTATTGTTAAGATTACGTATTCTAATACTGAGTTAAAATTATTTAATTTAGCATTAGATTTCACTATTGTTGGAATTTTTTCTAGTTTTATAAATCTATCATGAATTATTAAATTACTGCCTAAGTTTTTAGAGATAAAGTCTTTTATTTTATTTTGATTATTCTTTATCTGATAATACAGTTCTTTATCTTTATCTTTTGTTAGCCAAAAGTTATATAATAGGGCTTTCATTTCTTTTTCTATATCATTATTCATTATCTTCACCCACTTCAATCACTATCGTTCTACCTGTTAATTCAAATATTCCATCTTCAGAAATTATCTTACATTTTTCTTTAGTTTCATTAGTTATATAGTATGGATAGCCAAATTCTGATTCTTTAGTTGTTTCTTTTTTTGCTTTTTCAATCAAATCTAATACATATCTTCTTTCAATTTCATCCAAATATATCTCCTTTTCTAGAACTATTTTACCTGATTTTATCAAATTCTTAATCTTTTCTTTTCTAATTTTTTCATTTTGTCTTATCTCTTCTAAGATACGTTCTTTTTCCATTGATTTATCAACAATTTGTGAATTTTGACTCTTAATTTTATATTCTTTAATAGTTGTATTTATTGGTACTTCAATTGATGGTACATCATAGCTTTTAATTAAGGAATCAGTATTAATCATTGATGACATTTTATAATGATTAGTTACAGTTATTCCAAATATTGCTGATGATAATTTACTTGCATCTTCAATCGTTTCTAGGTTATCAAATAAATGACAAATATGTTTATATTCTTCTTTTCTATTAATCATATTTCCATGTAATTCTATTAATGAGCTGGCATATTTGTATATTTTTTGAATAATATTTTGTGTTGCTTCTAGTAGACGTTCACCCTCACTCTGAGTAGTAGATGAAACAAACCATTTCTTAAGACTTTGCCATTTTCCATAGTTTACTTTTCTTAATTTTTCATAATCAAATTCTGGTGATATCTTAGGTGCTTTTTTCTGATGAGAAATAAGACTATCCATTAGATATTTTGTCTTTGCATCATCTATTTCTACTAAATAGTTTTTTATTGATGTAGAATTTTTTATATAACTATTAATAAAATCATTGATGTAATTTATTACACTACTTTTAAATTCTAAAAATGCTTCACTCTGTAATAGTTCTTCAGTTTTAGCTTCATGAAACTTTTTCAAAAAGTCTTGATAATGTTCATTCAAGCTTTTAAAGTCATTATTTATATCTATCCATAATTCATATATTTGATTCTCATCCAGATTATAAATATCAGTAAGTCTTTTAATTAGATTATTAATTCTTTCAAATAATCTTGGCTCTAACGATGCTACTTTTACCTCTATTTCTTCCAGTTCAATAGTCATTCTTTCTATTATTACGGCTTTATCAGTCATTTGATAACGAAAGTTGTGAAACTTAAAATCACTGATAGTATTTATATTTTGTGTATCTTGTAATTTGGTTAATGAACCATTATTTAATAAAAATTCTAAATCTCGATCACACTCTTCTTCAGTATAATCATTTATTACTTTTTTTACCTCAGTATATATTTCTTCTTTATATAGCCAGTACTCTGCTTCTTCATACTTACTGAACATAAATTTCATTATAAGTCTATATCTAGGAGTGTTCTCTTGTGCTAGATATTTTACTTCTTCTATTTGCTCCAAATACTTATCTTCCATAACCTACTCCTTTTTCTTGCATATTTTACCATAAGATTAACTGTTTGTAAATGAATAGTGGAATTATTGTAATAACAGACATTTAATTATATATTTTCTACATTTGTCACACTTTGATTATCATTTCATGGAATCACATATAATCAAATTCATTAGTGTGTATATGTTCTTAATGTTAACAAAGTAATATTTTTATTTACATTTTTTACATATTTTTTTATTTTTTTCATATAATAAAATTGACATAATGCATATGTTTTTGATATATTATCTATGTCAACTTACCTGTGAAGGGTTAAAGCTGGGTTCTCGAATGAGAGTAGATATACATTTGTATATTTAGAATTCCTTTGCTCCTGGGGTAAGTTTTTTTATATTCTATTTTTCTTTTAATTCTAATTTAATATTATTTAATATATTAGGTTCCTTATAAAGTAGGTCTGTAATAAAATCAACTAATTGTTGAGAACACCCCCAACGGCCTGTAATTTCATGATGATAGTAATATTTTTCATCGCTCTTTAAATTAAATTTATCTACTATTAATTTTAAATTATATTGATTCAGTTTCATTTCTATATTTCTGCGTTTTAAATTTTCTGTTACTAGTTCAATTACTCTTTTTTGAGTAAAGCTATGTGTCAAATTAGGATCTTTTATTTTTGTAATTATTCTTGCTGGTTCTTCTCCATCTTTAGCAATTCTAAATGTCATTTTTGCTTCATCCTTATCTTTGACAATTCTTACATTTAAATCAACAACTATTGCTAATTTATCACTTACTGTTTCATTTATTAAACTGCTTGTTTCACTTTTTAATTTGTTATATCTAAAAAATATATTATCGCCATACCTACTTAATATATTTTCTTCTGATATTTCCTTATTATTGGTAACTAATGTCATAAATGAACTATTTATTTTTTCTGTTATATCTCTATCAAAAAAATCAAATAATTTTTGAGAGTAATTTAATACGTTAGCTTGCATAAACGGAAGATATATTGAATCCATTTCCTTTATAACAAAATGAGTTGAGGTATTTCTTAAATTTATTATAACCTCCAAATTTTTTCTAATTGGGTCTTTATCATTAGTAAATACAGCACTTACACAATTTGATAATGTTATAGTTCTATTTGGTTTATCATGGTAATATATACTTTTTCCATCTTTTAATAATTTTGATTTTAATAATAATTCCCATGCATTACAAATAAAAAAGCCAAATCCTTCCAATCTATAATTAATCGTAGGTTTATTATAAATCTCGATAGCCATCAAAAAGGCCTCTTCACTTTTATTCAACATATCGCTAATTAATTTTTCATCCATTCTATTACCTCCTATAAGTTTAATATATATTCTATCACTTTTTATAGTAAACAAAAAGCCATCAAAATTTGATGACCTTTTATCTAAAATATTGTCCATAATCTTAAAGTTATGCGGATAAAGATGAACGACTCAATACTCATCGCTATTTGCCACAACAGTTCTTGTATTTCTTACCAGACCCACAAGGGCATGGGTCATTTCTTCCTACTTTTTTAGATTTAGCAGGTTTCTTCTTAACAGAATCTGATTTATCATCATTAGTTTGAACATTCTTTGTTACTGGTTTTCTTTCAATATTTTGTTTTATTTCTGCTTTTAGTAAAAATATAGTAACATCATGATCAATCTTTTGTAACATTTGATCAAATAAATCAAAACCTTCGGTACTGTATGCTCTTAATGGATCTTCTTGACCATAACTACGTAGATAAATACCTTCACGTAAATGACTCATTATATTAATCTGTTCCATCCAGTAATTATCTATAACTTGTAGAGATAAAGCTTTTTCAAATTCACTAGTTATTTCTACTGGAACATCTTTAAGTTTAGCTTCATACTCATCTTTCGCTCTATTATATAAGAACTCTATCATATCATCATCTAGTAATGAACTGATATCATTTTCAGTAATATCTTTCTCTAATAAATTTTCATTAGCAAAAGATACTATTTCTTTCTTATCTTGTTCACTTAAAATACCATCTATAGTATGGGACTTAACTAAATCAGTAACATAGTTTCTCATACATTCAAGAACTTGTTCATGAACTGATTCACTATCTAGAATTTCATTTCTTCTACCATACATAATCTCACGTTGAGTATTCATAACATCATCATATTGTAGTAATTGTTTTCTTGCATCAAAGTTATTTCCTTCAACTCTTTTTTGAGCGGTTGTAATAGCTTTAGAGAAATATTTATTTTGAATAGCTTGGTCACCAAAACCAAAACTAGTCATCATATCTTTAATTTTTTCACTACCAAAGCGAATCATTAAATCATCTTCCATAGATACAAAGAATTGAGTAAATCCAGGATCTCCTTGACGACCAGAACGTCCTCTTAACTGATTATCAATACGACGAGATTCATGACGTTCAGTACCAATAACACATAATCCACCAAGAGCTCTTATCTCATCTGATAATTTAATATCGGTACCACGACCAGCCATGTTAGTAGCGATAGTAACTGACTTATGTTGACCAATCTTAGAAATAATTTCTGCTTCTCTTGCATGATTCTTAGCATTTAATATTTCATGAGGTATTTTTTCTTTCTTTAATAAAGTACTTATTAATTCACTTGTTTCAATAGCAATAGTACCAATTAAAACTGGTTGACCTTTAGTATATCTTTCTTTAACCTCATTAATAATAGCTTTATATTTAGCATTTCTAGTAGCAAAAACTAAGTCAGGGGCATCAATTCTTTCAACTGGTTTATTAGTTGGGATACAAATAACATACATATTATAAATATCACGGAACTCTTCTTCTTCTGTCTTAGCAGTACCAGTCATACCTGATAGTTTCTTATACATTCTAAATAAATTCTGGAAAGTAATAGTTGCTAAAGTCTTAGTTTCTTGATTAATATGAACTCCTTCTTTAGCTTCTATTGCTTGATGAAGTCCATCGCTATAAGCACGTCCTTTCATTAAACGTCCAGTAAATTGGTCTACAATAACAACTTCACCATCTTGAACAACATAATCAACATCTAATTTCATAGAATAGTTTGCTCTTAAAGCTTGATTAATATAATGTACTAAAGTAGCATTTTCTACTTCATAAAGATTTTTAACACGAAAAGCTTTCTCTGCTTTTTCACTACCTTCATCAGTTAAAGTTACACTCTTAGTAGTTTCATCATATAGATAGTCTACATCATCTTTTAAACCTTTAACAAATCTATCAGCATCTTGATAAAGATTAGCACTTGCAAGTTGTCCTCCAGAAATAATTAATGGTGTTCTTGCTTCATCAATTAAAACTGAGTCAACCTCATCAACAATAGCAAAATTTAATGGTCTTTGTACTCTATCTTCTTTTCTAATAACCATGTTATCTCTTAGATAATCGAATCCAATTTCATTATTAGTAGAATATAAAATATCACAAGCATAAGCTTCTTGCTTTTCTTTAGGACTTAACTCTCTTGTGTTAACTCCTACTGTTAAACCTAAAAATCTATGAATTCCACCCATCCATTCAGCATCACGAGTAGCTAGATATTCGTTAACAGTAATAATATGTACACCTTTTCCATCTAGAGCATTTAAGTAAGCTGGTAAAACGGAAGTTAAAGTTTTTCCTTCACCAGTTTTCATTTCTGCTATATTACCATAGTGAATTGCTAGAGCACCTAGTATCTGAACATAGAAAGGTTTCTCTCCTATAACACGATATGCTGCTTCTCTTGCAGTAGCAAAAGCTTCTACTAAAATATCTTCTAGTGTTTCTCCATTTGCTAAACGTTTCTTAAATTCCTCTGTTTTATTCTTTAACTCTTCATCAGATAACTTTTGATATTCTTCGTCTAATGCTACTATTTTATCTGCTAAAGATTCAAATTTTTTTAATTCTTTGTATTCATGATCAAATAATCTTGTAAATAATCCCATTGTATCATCTCCTACTGATTATTGTAACAAAAAAAAGAGACAATAGAAAGCATTTTCTCTTAATTTTCACTTATTTCCTAGATAGAAACACAACTTTCTCCATGATACCAAGCATCAACTATAACAGGTGTTACAATATCATCGATAACTTTATCCACTTGTCTTGCTCCAAACTTTTCATAGTTTGCTTTAGAAATTATTTTTTCCACAATATCTGTGGATATCTCCACCTCTATATTTTTCTTTTTAAAAGCATTTATCAACAAGTCTAATTTTAAATTTACTATTTTTTCAATATCTTCTTTAGTTAAATCTTTAAAGTAGTATTTCTTATCTATGCGGTTAACAAACTCAACTCCTAAAAATTCTTCAATATCTGTATTTTTACTATCAACTGTCTCTACAAAACCAATATCTTTTTTATTGGCTCCTAAATTAGTTGTCATAAAAAGAAAAATGTGTTCAAAAGACACTTTTCGTCCTTTAGAGTCTTTTAAGTAACCTTCATCCATTACTTGTAAAAATAACTTTAAAACAGAAGGTGATGCTTTTTCTATCTCATCTAATAATATTACGCAATGAGGATATAGTCTTATCTGATCAAGTATAGTTTCATGATTATCAAAGCCAACATATCCTGGAGGGGCTCCAAGTATTTTACTTACTGAATGTTCTTCTTTGTATTCACTCATATCTAATCTAATAAAATGGTCTTTTCCATAAAGAAGTGAAGCATATTCTTTTACTAAATAAGTTTTACCTATTCCTGTACTACCTGCTAAAAGAAAGGTATGTATCTTAGGACTATCTTGAAAACCTAATTGTATCTTTTTAGTTAAGTTACATAAATCATGAATCATTTCATCTTGACCAATAATCTTACTTAATAATTCTTTTTCTAAGGAAAATAGTTTTGTCTTATTACCTTCTATTATTTCATATACAGGAATTTTAGTTTTTAGATAAATAACTTCTGCTATCATTTCTTTAGTTATTTTTCTAGGTTTCTTTTTACCAAGAAGGGAAAACTCGAGTTCATTCTTCTTAGTAATTAAATTCTTCTCACTCTGTTTTAGTTTAGAAGCTTTCTTAAAGTTTTGACTAGCTACTGCTTGTCTTTTTTCTATTACTATTTTTTGTAAAGAGTTATTTAGTTTTTTTAATTCTTTATCTTTTTTATCTTCTATAAGACTAGCTTTTGCACATACTTCGTCTAATATATCTATCGCTTTATCAGGTTGGTAATATTCATATATATAAGTATTTGATAAATCTACTATCATATCAATCATTTCATCTGATATTGATACAGAGTGGTAAGCTTCATATAATGGTTTTAATTTTTTTAATATTTCTTTAGTCTTTTCTTTATTAGGTTCTTCAATTAATAATATTTGAAATCTTCTGTTTAAGGCCTTATCTTTCTCAATAAATTCTCTATACTCAGATACAGTAGTGGCTCCTATCAAATGTATTTTTCCTCTAGCCAGGGCTGGTTTTAGAATATTAGATGCATCTATTGCTCCTTCAGCACCTCCTGCTCCTACTAAAGTATGAATCTCATCTATAAAGATTAAGTATTCATCGTGTTCTTCTATTTCTTTAAGTATCTTACCTACCCTTTCTTCAAATTCTCCTCGATACTTAGTACCTGCTACTAAGGATGCCATCGAAAGTGATAATATTTCTTTACCTCTTAAAGCTCTTGGAACATTATTATCTACTATTTGTCTTGCTAATTCTTCAACTATAGCTGTTTTTCCCACTCCTGCTTCTCCTAGAAGTAAGGGATTATTCTTGGTTCTTCTACAAAGTATTTCTATCATTCTTTTTAGTTCTGTTTCTCTACCTATAACAGGATCTATTTCATTAGACATAATTCTTTTATTTAGATTAACGGAAAACTCTTCAATCAGTAATTTCTTATGTCCAGTTATTTTTTTCTCTGTAAAGGAAGTAGAAAACTCTTGATATAAGGCATCTATATCTATATTCATACCCATTAATAATCTAATAGCTATGCCTTCTCCTTCTTCTAATAGTGATAAGAATAACTCTGTAACTGATACTTCACTCTCTTTATTTTCTTTACTATTTAACATAGCTGTCTCTAGTACTCTTTTTAAAAGAGGGGTATATAAAAACCAATCATTAGTTGTCTTTCCTATTCCTACTACTCTTATTAATTCATCTTTAAACTTATCATATGTTAAACCTAATAATTTTAGATGGTTAGTTACTTTTAATTCTTTCATTGATAGTATGGCTAATAGTAAATGTTCACTTCCTACATAAGGATGTTTTAAAGTTCTCATTTCTTTCCTAGCTAATACTAAGGCTTTCTGAGCATCTTCACTGAATTTTGAAAACATTTTATTCCTCCTTGTATATTTATATTTTAACGAGAAGGAATATTGTTAAGCAATTATTTTAAGACCAAAAAAAGTGACAAAAAAAACCAGTTCTTAATGTGAACTAGCTTAATCAACTTGTTCAGTAGCTTCTACTCTTATTCTACTATAGAATGATTTTGCCATAACATCGTTTGTAGCATCTAAGTTTAACCATAAACGAAATTCAAAGCTTTGAGTAGTATTACCTGCTATTGAATAAGAACCTAATTTATTGCTACTAGTTGATAATTTACCATTTGATACTGATGTTCCATCTTTCTTTAAGTCATATGATAAGAAACTGTGAGTAAATGATGCACAATCAGTACAATCACTATCATCATCTAAATAAATATCATAGGTTATAGTTCTAGTACCAGTATTTTTCAAGGTAAAGGTATAAGGTGTATTATTAAGTCCATCACTATCTTCTTGAGGAGCTACTTTAGCAAGGGCAATAGTTGAGGTTCCTTCAGTATAATCTAATTGAAGATTTTTTGCTATCAAAGTTATATTTTTATCTCCTCTTAAAGTCATTTTAGCTAGAGCAAAACTTATACCTATAAAGATAACTATTAATATAAAAAGACTAATAATTATAAGTTTTTTGTTATTATCAATTTTTTTCATTATTTATCCCTCACTTTATTATCTATAATATAGTTTATCTCTTATTTGTAAAAAGAAGGAATTTTATGCTATATAAGCATATCTTAGAGTTAAAAAAAAGAGAAGAATCTCTTTTTTAAATTATTACTAATATTGTAAATATTATAAATGCAACTACAACTAGTTCTAATAATATTTTCCAAATATATTTCAACCAATCTTTATAAGGTACTTTTAAGTAAGCAAGTGTTACCATTAATGGAATACTTGTAGGTGCTACTAATGTAACAATACCATATAATGCTTGGAAGATAACTGAGATTAATGGATATGTATCTGTAGCAGTTACTACACTTACAAAGTAAGGTAAAACGCTATAGAAGGCATATGTTGGATCTCCGTTAATTATACTTGAAATAATTACTACTAATCCTGTTGTAAATACATTGAATCCTTTTGTTAGTCCTAATAATGCTTTATAAATTACTAATTGATAAGGATTGTAAGTTGTAAGTACTAATATTAAGTAAATTACAAATACAATAAATGCAGGTAATAATGCTTTTCTTAGTCCTTCACTAAATCCTACTATCATATCATCCCAAGTTATTTTATATACATATTTAATAACAACTAAGGCTAGTAATAATAAAACTATTACTTCTGTTAATGTCCAATTACCAAAAGCTGGAATAGTACTTCCTAATAGTTTACCGAATACTGGGAAACTAGTATTTAATGCTTTAGTAATTCCTGTAAAGAATTTAGCTTTTACTCCAAAGCTACCAATTAATACAATAACAGTAAGTAAAGCTACAATACCATCTAAAATGATATAAGCTTTTTTATTAGACTTCTTAGCAAATAGAATAATATTTATTATTACTAATAATGCTAATAGAGCAACATAAGCTGGAATACTAAATTCTGTAACAGCTGTTTTAACATCTTCAAAAAGACTTACATTGAATGAATTGCTCCAAGTAATAAATCCTAAAATAGTAACTAATAATACTAAATCAATGATAACTACTAATGGCCAATTCTTCTTTTGTTTCTTGTCATGTTTAACAACTTCTGGAATATAGCTCTTTTCATCACTTGATGATTTTGTACTCTCTTTCTTTCCAAATTTCAAAACATTAATTAGTAAAATTACTAATCCTAGAATAAGTAAGATTATTCTAGTCCAAATTTGAGTTGTTGGTTTTACTGATAAGTATTGTTGTAACATTTGAGTTGTATTATATGCAAATGTAGTTCCCATTAATCCTACAGCAACACTACCAGCAGTTACAGCAGTAGCAGCTAATTTATTATATCCTAGCATTAATACTAGAGAAATAACAAATGGGAATAACATTAATAGTGCAAGTTGCATTCCACAGAATGATGTTAAAATTGCGAATAAAGAAGCAATTATTATAATACAAATATGTTCTTTACTTTTAAACTTTTTAACAATAGCATCTAAGATTTTTCTATATGCTCCAACTTTTACTAATACACCATAGAATCCACCAATTGCTAGAATAAATAATGAAGCATAGCCAAAGTAACCTAATACAGTACTTTGATAAGATACTAAATCAAATATTCCAACTTGTGATCTACCAATCTCAGAATAACTTGATTGATAAGTAGCAGCTGGTAAAATCCATGTCAAAAGCACAAATACAAATAGTGTAATTAAACTAACTTTCAATGCATTATGTTTTTTCATAATTTTCTTCTCCTTCCATATATTAATTATACGAATAATAACTTGGTTTTACAAGCAATTAGCCATTTTTTTTGTGAATTTTTTGTGAAATACACTTATCAAAAAAGGTATTAAATATTTGTCTAGATGATTCATCAGTATCATATAAACTCTCTGGATGCCATTGTAATCCTAAGAAGAATGGATGATTTTTTAACTCAACTGCTTCAATACAATTATCTAAGCTTCTAGCACTAACATATAAAGATGATAGTTTAGGAATATAGTCATTATGCCGAGAATTAACAAATATTTCTTGTTTCTTTATAATATCATAGAGAAAACTATTTCTTTTAATAGATACTAAGTGTTCCCCACCATTATGATTTAATATTTTTTTAGTAATATCTTTCTCTTCACCTAATAGAAAAGCTGATATCTCTTGCATTCCAAGACATACTCCTAGTATTGGTATATTATTTTCTTTAGCATATTTTATTAATTCAATATCTTCACTATACCAACCATCTCCTCCAGGTAAATAAAAGCCATCATATTTAGAATAATCTGTTTCATTCTTAGGACTAAATATTTCATAATTGATTTTTTCTCTTTCAAAAGGAATAAGTTTAAACTCATCAGTTCGATAAGCAATTCCAATTAATATATCTTTCATATACACCTCACTATTATATAGTATAAAAAAAGAAGGAAATTAATTCCTCCTAATATAGTTTAGCACCAGCTGGTATATGTTCATCTATCATTAATAAATGTAGTTTTTCTTCCTCATCTTCAGTATGAACAGCACTTAAAAGCATTCCACAAGAATCTATTCCCATCATTCTACGAGGTGGTAAGTTAGTAATTGCTACTAAGGTTTTACCTATTAATTCTTCTGGTTCATAGTAAGCATGAATACCACTAAGAATTATTCTATCTGTTCCTGTTCCATCATCTAAAGTAAATTGTAATAGTTTTTTACTTTTAGGTACTGCTACACAGTCTTTAACTTTTACTGCTCTAAAATCACATTTACTAAAGGTATCAAAATCAACATAATCACTAAATAATGGTTCTATTTGAACTTTAGAAAAATCTATTACTTCTTGCTTTTTTTCAGAAATTATTTCTTTCTTTGCTGTTTCTGTTCCATTTAATGGTTTCATAGTCGGAAATAATATTACATCTCTAATAGATTCTGATTCTGTAAATAACATTACTAATCTATCGATTCCATAACCTACTCCACCAGCAGGAGGCATTCCATATTCTAAGGCTTCAATGAAGTCCATATCAATATCATTAGCTTCATCGTTACCTAAATCTTTTTCTTTTAATTGTTCTTCAAATCTTTCTAACTGGTCGATTGGGTCATTTAATTCTGTATAAGCATTAGCAAATTCTCTACCAGCAATAAATAATTCAAATCTATCAACGAATCTAGGGTCTTCAGGATTTTTCTTAGTAAGTGGTGATATTTCTACTGGATGTCCATATAAGAATGTTGGTTGAATTAATGTTTCTTCTACATACTTTTCAAAGAATAAATTAATGATGTGGCCAACACTTTTCTCATGTTCTTCTACTACTATTTGATGTTCTCTTGCTAATTCTAAAGCTTCTTCAACAGTCATTTCTTTTTTGAAATCTATTCCTGTTTTTTCTTTAATAGCATCAACCATACTTATTCTCTTCCATGGTCCTTCTAGATTTATCTCATAGCCATACCAATTATAAGTCATCCTACCAATTACATCTTTTGCAATAGTTTGATACATATTTTCTGTTAAATCCATCATTCCATTTAAATCACTATATGCTAAATAAGCTTCCATTAGAGTAAACTCTGGATTATGTTTTAAATCCATTCCTTCGTTTCTAAATACACGTCCTATTTCGTAAACAGCTTCCATACCACCTACTAATAGTCTTTTTAATGGTAACTCTAGAGCTATTCTTAAGTACATATCTAAGTCTTGAGCATTATGATGAGTAACAAATGGTTTAGCACTAGCTCCTGTAAGTAGTGTAGATAATACTGGTGTTTCCACCTCAGTAAATCCTTGATTATCCATAAAGTTTTGAATACATCTAATAATTTTTGGGCGTAGGAAAGCTACTCTTCTTGTATCATCATTCATTATTAAATCAACATAACGTCTTCTATATCTTTCTTCTTTATCAGTAAGACCATGAAATTTCTCTGGTAGTGGTTTTAAAGCTTTTACTAAAGGAGTATACTCTAAACATTTAATAGTTACTTCTCCTGTTTTAGTTTTCATTATTTTTCCACGAACACCAACTATATCACCAATATCTGCTGTTTTAAATAAACTATAGTTGTCTTCTCCTATATCGTTGATTGATATATATATTTGAATAGGTCCTGTCTTATCTTTGATAGTACAAAATGATGCCTTACCCATCTTTCTAATGAACATAATTCTACCAGCTACAGTTGCTTCATCTGTCATATTTTCAAAAGCATCATGTTCTACATCTTTATATTTATCTTTTATATCTTTAGCAAAAGCTGTTCTTTTAAAACTATGTCCAAATGGATCTAGTCCTAATTCTTTTATTTTTTCAGCTTTTTCACGTCTTACGATTTCTTGTTCTGTTAATTCTCGCATAATTCTTCCTCCTCTTTATTTAAAACGGTATTAGTACAAACTACTTCTGTTTTTGCTACCATGTCATGAAGACCTTGCTTTTCTTTTGTAAAGGCTACTAAAAAGAAACTAATTATTAATATACTATATTGTATAAGGTTTAGCAAACTATTAGTCGCTAAATAAGTATCTTTATCAAGAAATAAGATGGTACAAAAACCAATAATACTTACTAACGTACCTTGTAATATCATTGTTCTAAATAATAAATCATTCATAGTTAGTTCTTTATTTTTATCTTTTTTCTTGATTTTTATTCTCATTATTTTTTTGCCAATAGATTGGCCATCATTCTTATATACATATAAAACGTAGTATAAAAGGGAAATAGCTATACTTACTAGGGTAATTATTCCTGTTTGTTTTGCTATATCATAATTAATATCTACTAATTGATTAACATATTCTTGCATAGTTATCTTCCTTGATGTATAGTTTTCAACTATTTTTACTTGTTGATTGTATAGTTTATCAATACTACTATTTGTAGGGATTATAGCAGTTACTAAACTAGTAAAGGCTGATACTAAAATTAAGTCTATCATAAAGGCTACAAATCTTTGAGAAAATAGTGCTTTTATTTGCTTTTCTTTCTTCATACAAAACTCCTCCTAAATTCTTCTAATACATGTAGTATATCACAAAGATTAGTCATTTGATAAACTTTATTTTTCAATTGATTACTACCTTCTACTCCTTTTAAGTACCAAGCGATATGATTTCTTATCTCTAAGACTGCTACTTTCTCATTTTTTAGTTCACTAAGTAGTTTTAAATGTTTTATACACATATCAATTTTTTCTAGTGGTGTTACTTCTTTTGGTATTTCTTTTCTATCAAGTAAAGCTACGGTATCTCTTATTAACCAAGGATTACCTAGTACTCCTCTACCTATCATTACCG
The DNA here is from genome assembly GCA_963661445.1 of bacterium. Classification (GTDB taxonomy): domain Bacteria; phylum Bacillota_I; class Bacilli_A; order RF39; family UBA660; genus Onthousia. The sequence continues at coordinate 15,731 of CAVLCG010000015.1, forward strand.
CATCACAGCCAGTCTCTTCTAGCATTTGTTTAGCAAGATAAGGACTGGTTACATCTCCATTTCCGATTACGGGAATAGAAACATTTTCTTTAACTTGTTTTATTATGTTCCAATCAGCTTTTCCACTATATCCTTGTTTTCTAGTTCTTGGATGAACACAAATAGCACTAGCTCCTGCTTCTTCACAAATCTTAGCTATATCAACAGCATTGATAGAATCACTATCCCAACCACTTCTTATCTTAACTGTTACAGGACACTTAACACTATTAACTACTGCTTTAACTATTCCTTTTACTTTTAAAGGATCTTTTAATAAGGCACTACCTGCTTGAGCTCTAACTGCTACTTTTGGAACTGGACAACCCATATTTATATCAATTATATCAGGATGCATATTTTCTTCTATATATTTAGCAGCTATTACAAAACTATCTACATCACTACCAAATATTTGTTGCGTAATAGGTCTTTCTTCTTCACTCATATATAACATATCAATAGTTTTTTGATTATCATAGCAAATAGCTTTATCACTAACCATTTCAGCATACATTAGACCACAACCCATCTCTTTTATGATTCTTCGATAAGCACTATTACAAATACCAGCCATTGGTGCTAATACTACTTGGTTAGCTATTTCAACATCTCTTATTTTCCACTTCATAATTTTCCCCTTTATATTAGTTTTTTAATTTTACTTTTCTTACTCCTATTTTCACTCTTAGTTTCTAATAATAATTTAGTCATATATAAATTTTCTAACAATGTGTTTTCTAGTCTTATATTATTTTCTTTTCTAACTTTACTTATAGCATTGTTTGTTAAAAAGGTTAAACAGTCATAAAATGAGTAATCATCAACATCTTTTTCTTTTAACTCCAAAGTTTCTATATCATCTATAGCAGTATCTATTGGTATAATATGTCCCTTACTATATCTGTTGTTATATTCATTAGCATCATTTTCTAAATCCATAATACTACTTTTATTTAGAAATCTTCTAGTACCTTCTTCTTTATCATAGAATGGGTTAAGCTTAAGTATTTTATCATTATTACAATAATCAGCTAAGGCTAGTCCATAAAGCGTTTCAAATACTAGATGGTCTCCACTTTTAACTTTATCAGCAGTATCTTCTACTTTCTTGATTACTTTATCTACTATAGATTTGTCTTCTTTAGTAGTTTCTACTAATTCTTTAGCCATATAAGCATTAGATATTAATAAACTAGTAACAGGATTACCTTTATCTTTTAATGTTAGTGAATACATCAAAATAGTAGAAATAGCAGTTATTCCATCTTCTCTTAATAGTTTATAAATTTTTTCTGGTGTTCTTTCTTGTTTCAATTCATCAAAGTTGTTAAGTGACTGCAATAAGAAACTTTTAGAATTTTCAAAAACCGTCATTAAATCTTTTGAATCAACTTTATAAAAGAAACCAAACACTATTTTTCCTAACTCATCCAAATTATCATTTGAATCAATACTTTTATAACAGTAATTATATAAATATCTATAATATTTATTTTTTAAGTACTTACTATTTCTACCATATAACTTATCTGATGATGATATTATTTCTTTTAAGTAATCTATTGTTTCTTTATCATAATTTTCTTCATGAAACTCTCTTGGATTAGTCTTAAGTACTATTAATATTTCTTCAATAGTTTTATAATTCATCAAATACCCCCTTTTAAAGTTTTATTTTTTGTATAATTTCTTAACTTTTGCTATAAATTCGCTTTTTCTACTTTTTGGTTCTAATATTTTTTTAGATGTTGCTAGAGACTTTAATAAATAATTTTCTACAGTAATTTTGTTTTCTCCACTAATTTTATCTAAAGCAGTAGCAGTTAAGGCTGTTACACTTTCATACAATGAGTAATCTTCTTCTTTCTTTGTTGATGTTTTTAATCTTACTATATCATCTATTGCTTCATTTACCGGTTGAGCAATAGTACTATATCTCATAGTATATTGTTTAGCATTTTCTTCTAATTCTTCAGTGGTTATCTTTCCTTTAATAATTCTTCTATCATCATTTTGTTTATTATAAACACTTTTAAATACCATTTCACCAGTACAAAAATCTGCTAATCTTTTACCATATAGGGCAGTCGTAAAAGGCTCATCATTCATTTTTACACTAATTACTAATTCATTAAATCTTTTTACTGTTTTTTCTAAATTGAAATTGCTTGACTCTTTTGAGTTTAGCTGATTTACCATACAAGCATTTATGCCCAATAATCCACCTAATATACCTGCTTCTTTTACGTCTGTTAAAGCATACATCAAAATTGTAGAAAATGTTGCTACACCATTATTTCTTAATATAGTTTCCATTGATTCAATACTTTTGCTTTCTGATTCTTTATATTCATCTACTTGATTAAAAGAGTCTTTTATAAATTTTATAGTATTATTAAAAACTGCATTTATATCTTCTGGATTCGCCTTATAAAAGAAGCCAAAGACTACTTTTCTTAAATAATCAATATTTTTTAATTCATCTCTTTCGGCATTGCCATAAAAATACTCTTCCAAGTACCAAGCATATTTATTTCTTAAATAATCACTATCTTTACTACCATATAATTTATCAGCTGTTTTAATTATTTTCCTAAGATATCCTAAAGTTTCCCTATCATAATTTTCTTCATGAAACTCTCTTGGATTAGTTTTTAAATTTTTTAATATTTTAAATATTGTTTCATCTTTCATTTTATCACCTTTATTTAGTTTGATTTTTTAATAAATCTCTAATTTCTTCTAAGAGTATTATTTGTTCATCTTTTTTAGGATTTTCTTCTTCTTTTTTATGACCTAGTTTTTTATCTGCTTTGTCTTTTAGACTATTAAGAATCTGTAACATAGTAAATATACAAAGAGCGATTATTAGAAAATCAACTACACTTTGAATAAAAGAGCCATATTTAATAGAAGCATCTCCTACTTTAATACTTAATGAACTAAAGTCTAATCCTCCTAAAACTACTCCTACTAATGGCATAATAATATCATTTACTAAACTACTTACTATTTTTCCAAAAGCTCCACCAATGATAACACCAATAGCCATATCAACTACTGAACCTCTACTTATAAATTTCTTAAATTCATCAGCTTCTTTTTTGATATTTTTGTTTACCCTTACTTTCTTATTCATAACTTTTCCCCTCCTTGTTAAAATTCGTATATATTTTACGAACAAAACTGAAAACAAGTTTTCAGCAGTCTTACCTCACGGTAAGGCTTTTCTGCTTCACCGAACTAAATTAGTTCTCAAAAGACCAGTATCGGATGGTCGCCACCCTATTATTTTTCGCTGAATTTTATTTTAAGTTAAGTCCTGCATATATATTTTTAAACCTTCAAACATT
>CAVLCG010000016.1:0-18393 GCA_963661445.1 bacterium
CTTTTTTCTAAGTTTGTGAATACTTTACCCCTAATAATCTAGGAAACAGCGAATAAAATAAAAATGCTAAATGAACAAATTGAACAGTTAGAATATAAAGATAAACAAAATAAAGATATATCTAAAAGACTTAAAAACATTGAGAAAATCATAAATGAAGAAGAACAACCAATGGAAATATTTGATGATGTTAAATTTGAAAATTTAGTAGAAAAAATAATTATAGGCGAAAAAGATAGAGATGGTAATATTAATCCTAATATTATAAGATTTGTTCTAAAAATCGGTACAGAGTATAAATTTAAAGATTTGTCATTTGTACCAAACAAGAAAACATGAGTTAACAGAAAAAGAATATGATAATTTAACAGAAGATGAAAAAAGATTTTATCAAAGAAGTTTAACTAGAAGAGGTAACTATTCTTTAAATTAAACTGCTAAAAATTGTGGCGTTAAAAACTTTGATAAATTTCATAATGCTGGATATAGAGGATTATATAATGGAGAAACTGCTGATGATATTGCTAAGAGAAAAAAATTAAGATATAGAGAAGATATCTTAGATAATATGGGGAGTGAAGAGTTAGCTGCTAATCTTTTTAGAATTAGTCAAACGGAAGCAAAACTAAAAAAAGATAATATATCTAGTGAACAAGCAGCTAATGAAACACATTATAATATTGGAAAAAATATTAGAGAGGTTATTGCTAAAAATGGTGGAACTATGCCAGAAGAATTACCAACTCCTAAGAAGTCTTTAAAAGATTTAGAAAGAGAGAAAAAACAACAAGAAAAAATTGAAATGGCAAAATAAAAAAGAATCTATATTTTAGACCCTTCCTTAGTATATAATACTACATTTTGAAAATAGTATCCTAATATTTGTTTATAATTACAATCAAGTTTAGCTAGAGCGTTTGCACCAACGATACTTAATCCATAACCGTTACCAATTCCCCTAGTAATAAAAGTAAAACCATTTTTTAGAACAAGAATAGTAATATCAGCAGAAGGTAAATCTAGTCTGGTCATTAAATCAAGTGAATTGAAAATTTTATCATTTACTTGTAGCTTTAAAATTCTATTACTAGGACTTAACTGTTTAATTTCAATATTAATATTATTATCTTTGATATTTAATCTTTTTCTTAATTCTTCTACTGAAAAGTATTTTTGGTTCATATAATTAGGATATGCTAAATCCCAAAGACTTTCTGTTTGTTTTAGATAAGGGATATTACTATTAGTCTCTGTGTAACCATTACTGACTAAGTGAATGTAAGCTTCTATTGGTTCTTTGTTATATACTAAGTATTCACCATCAGTAGCTTTTATTACCTTTTTAAATAGTTTTTCATACATCTTGTAAGTGTTTGGATAAAGTAATTTGTAATAATTTAAATTAACATAAGAAAAGTGATGATTATCTTTAGATATCTTTTCCTTATTCCTATACTTTTTAATCAGTTCACTACGATAGAGGATAGTTATAGCTTTTAAAGCTTCTTCTTCTAAGAAAATAGTAATGTTACTAAACAAAACACTCAGAAGCAGTTTATCTAAAGATATTTTATCATCAGTATCAAGAGTTAGAATAATATCTTTGTCAGACTTAATTTTATTATCATCATTTAATAATACTACTTTAGTAGGTATACCATCTACAAAGATAACTACTTTATTACCATTAAATTGAATTCTTTGATTAATTAACCAATTCTTATCTAAATTGTCTAGATTATAATCATCTAAATCTTTAGCAAATTCATAATTCATAGATAAGTATAAATATAAAACGTCTTCATTCTTTTCCTTTAATACCTTGTATTTTTCTAGCATTATATCACCTAGTAGGTAGTATTTCTAAAAATTATCAATTTATACTCTAAAATTCAAAATATTTTAATTCATAATCTTTGTCACAATCTTTACCCGTTTTATAAGATAGATTTTTAAATACCTTGTTTAAGTCTACTTTCTTAGTATCTTTTATATAGTAGTTAACTTTCTTTATAATACTTAAAGTTTCTTTTAAAGACTTGTCATACAATTCATCAAAACTATCTTCATGTTTTTCTCTTTTTAGACAAGGATGATTCCATTTAGTATGGTCATTATTTAAATAATTTCTTTTATCTGTTAGAGATACATGATAAGAGATGGTTGAAAATGGAAACATTGTTTTTGGTGTTATTTTCTCACAAACAGTATAAACACATTTTTTAATACCTGTTTTATCATATCTAAAATATTTAAGAGCGAAATGCATATCCTTTAAAGCTTGCTTGTAGAATTTACTCATTTCAGTTATACCAAATGTTTCTTTGAAGGCATAGTCAATTACTTCCTCAAGCTCCTTAGAAAAAGGAGTAAAATCAAAACAAAAATCATAGAAAGGAAAAGAGTAAACCTTACCTTTTTCCCGTTTACTTATTAGATAATTATCAATAAATACTTCCATATTGTGATGTAATCCCTTATATTTATAAGTTTCTTTATTACCTTTTATAAATTCACCAGTCTTATAAAAAACATAAGGATGAATAGTACTATCTAAGACATAGTGGGAGATGAAACCATAAAGATAGGCCATTACATCAGGAACTTGATAGTAATCATTATATCTTATATAGTTAACTAAATTTATAAAAAACTCTCTAGTTTTATTAGTGTGAAAATAAAGAGCGAAATCTTGCTGCTTCTTGCCATTTTTTAAAGAAATTTTATGATAAAAAAAGAAAGGGTCCATTCCTTGAGCGAACATTCTAATACTTTTTTTCTCATCCATTAATAATTCTTTTAGGCCAATAGGTAAATTGTTGTAAACATCCATACCAAAATAAGCATGAGTAACTGTTGCTGGCATCTTTTACCACATCCTTTACAAAAGTATATCATATATTTTCATCAAAAATTCATATTTTTTTAAGTGGTTATGTGGTATAATTACCCTAGGTAGGTGGAAAGATGATAGAAAAACAGTTTAAAAACCTAGAAGAACAAATTGAAATAATGAAATATAAAGGACTTACTATCGATGATTTAGACTTTGCTAAGAGGGTATTACTTAGAGAAAATTACTTCTTCTTAAATGGTTATCGTTATCCTTTGATGAAAAGTATGAAAGATAAAAGATTTTTAGAAGGGGCTACCTTTGAGGAATTATATAGTATCTTTTTGTTTGATCGTGGGATTAGAAATGTTTTCTTTAAGAATTTACTTATCATTGAAAATAATCTAAAATCAATTTTTTCCTATCAGTTATCTAAACGATATGGTTATAGAGAAAAAGATTATTTGAAAGCTAAGAATTTTACTCAAGATAAAACTAAATCAAGACAGGTCAATGATTTAATTCATAAGATGAAAAGACAAATAAGAGTTAATGGTAGGGAGCATACTGCTACTAGTCATTATATGATGAATTATGGTTATGTACCTTTGTGGATATTAGTAAAAGTTTTATCCTTTGGTATAGTTGGAGAATTATTTTCTATTTTAAAGTATGAAGATCAAAAGAAGATTTGTGATATCTATCATTTAAATGTTTCTACGATGCTAACTTATCTACCAATATTATCTAACTATCGTAATTTATGTGCTCATGAAGATATCTTATATGAGAATAAAACACAAAAAGTCATACCTAATACCATTTATCATAAACTTTTAAATATAGAAGAAGATGATGAAGGATATGTTCAAGGTAAGAATGATGTCTTTGCACTAGTAATTATTATGAAAGATATGCTGAGTAAAGAAGAGTTTAAAAATATGATGTTAGAATTAGAAAGAGAGATAAATAATTTATCCTATAATCTACATACAATTAAAGTAGAAGATATTTTAAAGCGAATGGGATTTCCTACTAACTTTGAACAGATTGAGAAAATAGAGAGGAGTTATGAAGAAGATGAAAATTGATAAACTTAAAGATAGTATTTTAATAATTGTAGCTTTTATTTTAGGAGGAGTTTTAACTTATGTAGTAGTAAATGGTAACTTAACTACTTCATCTAAAGGTACTACTAGTAGTGGAGGTGCTACTTGTAGTAGTAAAAACTGTACTAAAGTATTAGTGGATGGTTCAGGAATTAGTCAATCAGTATCTAAAGTATATGATGGTGTTGTTATTGTTAGAAATTATCAAAATAATGAATTAGCTGGATTTGGTACTGGATTTGTCTATAAAGAAGATGATAAATATGATTATCTTATAACTAATCATCATGTAATTGATGGTAATAATAAAGTAACAGTAGTAACTAGTAAAGAAGAAGAGCTAGATGCTGAAGTATTAGGTAGTGATAGCTATGTTGATATTGCTGTAATTAGAATTAAAAAGAATAAAGATTTAACAGTATTGTCTATTGGTACTAGTGAAAATAGTAAACTAGGAGATTTAGTATTTACTATAGGTACACCTGTTAGTAATGAATATCAAGGAAGTGTTTCTACTGGTCATTTAGCTGGAAAAGATAGAATGGTAACTGTTAGTACAAGTAGTAATGGTTATGGAACTAGTTCAGGGGACTGGGTTATGAAAGTTTTGCAAACAGATGCTTCAATTAATCCAGGTAATAGTGGTGGACCACTTATGAATTCTAATGGAGAAGTAATTGGTGTTATTTCTATGAAATTAGTTAAAGAAGAAATAGAAGGTATGGGATTTGCTATTCCGATTGAGTATGCTATGTCTAAGATTGAAACTCTAGAAAAAGGAGAAGAAATCAAATGGCCTCAATTAGGAGTACAAATGGTAAACGTATCTGATGTTAAACAATCTCGTTTTGGTAGCAATTATAATATTCCAAATGATGTTAAAACTGGAGTAGTAGTAGCAGGAATAGTAAGTGGTACTGGTGCTTCTAAATCAGATTTAAAAGAAGGAGATATTATTACTAAACTTAATGGAGAAGAAGTAGAAAATGCGGCATATCTTCGTTATGAACTATATAAATATGCTCCAGGAGATACAATTACACTTACTTACTTACGTGATGGTAAAGAACATGAAACTAAAGCTGTATTATCAAAAAGTGAATAAGAGGAGAGGTTATTATGAGAAAAGTTGTACCTTTAGAAAAGCAAGTGGAAAGTGAAAAAAGTATAAAACTATTAAAAGAAGCTTGTCAAAATGTAAACAATCATTTATCTGAACTTAATGAAATTGATTATCAAGATATTACTGAATTATGCCTTTATCTATTAACTGGTCATAAAAGAAAAGAAATAAACTCTAATATTTTTGAAATAATCTATCTATATATCAAGGAAAATATGGGTCAGATGAATATTACATTTTCTAAAGATAATACTATCAGTAAAATAGAAATAGGGAAAATTAAGATGGGAAGTTTAGGCTTTAAAGACTTTTCTGAAGAAGAAAAGGAAAAAAGACTTGAGAAAAAAGTTAATTGTTGTGGAATTTATCCAACGATTGATAGAAAAGAAAGGATGTTTTTAACTTTAGAAGATAAACTCATTATGGGAAATCAAGCAACTATCAAACAAACCGATTATAATAATATTTTTATAGGTCCATACTATTTTAATAGAGATACTATTTCCCCTTACAAAGCCTCATTAACAAAATTAGAACTAATATCTGATAAATCTATTGAAGAAGATATATATGAATTTGATGAGTCTGGTGAAAAAGAACTATATCAAGGAATTATATCACTAGAAAAACATAAAGATGGTGAATATTTCATTAAATCTTCAATAGATAGAAAAGAACTTTTTGCAAATAAGTATGGAATAAGACCTTCTAATACATCTTCACTTAGAGTAAAGTAAAAGAACTACTTTGTTGGTAGCTCTTTTCTTTTGGCATTAAAGCATCCTATATTGTTATCTTTTAGTGATTGGTATTTATTTAATAATTGTTTTTCATCTTTTGCTACTATTTCCAAAGAAGAACCTCCTAATAAATACTTTTGTAAACTAGCTTGCTTTAAATCATTTATAGGAAGAGTAATACCTTCTAAATATTTATCTTTATTAGTAACATCTTTTATTTTACCAAATATAGCAGCATCTTGCTTTTTAAACTCTGTTTCTATGTTTGTATCATTATAAGTGGTTAAAACAAAGTTTAGATTATTTTGGTCACTATAATCATCTATCTTTTTCTGCATAAACTTTAATATATCTTCAGCTAGATTAAAAGTTATTTCTTCATCCTTATTTCCAGTTAAAGTGTAAATTGCTTCTGATAGACCGACTATATGAAAGGCTAGGGTACCATGCTTTAATAGTTTTCTTAATCTATCCTTATCCTTTAACTTTTCTCCATCATGCCAAGTACCTAACTGATATAAAGTTGGAAAGTGGAGAATAGTTTTATCTACTTGTAGCTCAAATCTCTCTAAAAGGGCATCTTTTGCCTGTTTTAATACTTTTTCTAGTTCTTGGTAGAATAATCTATAATCGGTTTCTTTTGTCTTTATATTTATACTTTTAAGAGCTATTCTAACAAGATTAATAGATACACAAGATATATTACCTTTACCACCAATAATCTTTTTATCAATAGTAGTATTATCTTCTATAACTCTTAGAGAATTGTAACCATAGTTAACAGACTCTTTAATAGCTTTATTAAAAGAAGCATCTTTATTAATAAAATATAAGTTAGAGTAGGTAAGCATAGTAGTAGGAATTTCTTCAGTCATTTCTCCTTGATAGTAATATTCTATATATTTATTATTTACTAGTGATTTTATTATTAAATCCTTAGTAGAATTATTAGTTCCAAAATTTATTGCTAGTGGAAAAGATATTGTCCTAAAGAAAATCTTTAAAGAAGAAGTAAAATTTTTCTCACACTTTAGTTTAGCTTTCTTAATAATAGTAGAAAATGCTAAATATAAAGGTGTATCATTATCTAGGGCAAAGTAGGCAGGGGTTATATCAAATGATGTTATGTTATCAATACCTGTTATAGTTAGATAATTAGCTAAATAATTAGCATCTAAATATATATCTATATATTCCTTTAAGATAGATTTAAATTCTTTAAGTATGACATTTTCTAAGACTAAGTCAAAATTAATTAATGAGATACTTTGATATACTTCTTTACTAAGACTATCTAGATATAATTTGATTCTATTTAGATAGGTATTAATTTTGTCTATAGAATTTAACTCTTTGGCAAAAGCAGTATCAAGGGTAGCAAGCTCAATAAGGTCTACATCACAAGTTGCTATCATACCAAATGGTATAGTTTCTATTGAATGAAGATTAAATATTCCAGCATCTTGGCATCTTACTGTTTTAGTATCTAGTAAATAAGCTTTAGCAAACTCTGATGAGATTGTTTCTCCAAACTGTAATAGAAATGAATTAGGGCGTTCCTTTAAGTTATCATCAATATTATCTAGACCTAGTCTTTCAATAGCTTTTAAAAACTTATGTTGTTGTTTCATAACAAAAGCAGATCTTGAAGCATTTCTATGTTCTCTATAGGTAGAAAAAGCAAGATAAACATCTTCAAAGTTATTCTCTTTTAACACCTCTTCAATTAAATCTTGAATATTTTCAATATTTATTGTTTTTCTATCTTTATATTCTTTCTCTATCTTCTTAAGTACCTTAGAATATACTTTATTAACATCTTCATCTTTATAGGGTATATCTAGTGAATGGAAGGCTTTTTGAATAGCAAGAGCTATTTTTTCACCTTGAAAACTAGTTCTTTGACCACTTCTTTTGACAACTGTTAAAGTGTCAAATGTTGACATATTTATCATATATAATTTACACTCCCTTTTTTCTATATTAATTATACTTGTAAATGCTTATAAAATCAATAATTTAAAAAAACACTTAAAAAAAACATCTTAAAAAAATAAAATTCATTTTCTTTAAAAACCTTATGAATAAAGGATGAAAGTGAAAATATGCTTAAAAGACATAAAATGTTTTTTTAGCTAAATAATATGTAAATCGAACAAAAATAAAAATATAAAAATAATAAAAACTATTGCATTTAACTAAAAAAGATGCGTATAATCGAGTTGTCGAATGAATAAATAAGAAAACAAAGAGGTGTAAAAAATGGCAAAAGTAAAAGAGGTAAAAAAAGAGAGAAAGGAAAAAAAGAATAGATATAAAAATCCACCTATTAATATTATAAAAAAGAATGGCACTAAACAACCATTTGATGGTGAAAAAATAAGAAGTGCAATTGAAAAAAGTGCTGAGAGAGTAATGGTTGATTTAACTGATGAAGCAAAAGATGAAGTTGTTAATATTGTAATTGATTTATTAAAAAATCAAACTAGTGATGCTGAAGTTAGTCAAATTCATAACTGTGTAGAAGCTGCTTTGGAACAGGTTAATCCATTAGTAGCTAAAAGTTATAGAGAGTATCGTAACTATAAGAATGATTTTGTACATATCTTAGATAAAGTTTATAAAAAAGCTCAAGCAATTAATTATATTGGAGATAAAGAAAACTCTAATACTGATAGTGCTTTAGTATCTACCCAAAGAAGTTTAGTATATGGTAACTTAAATAAAGAATTATATAAGAAATTCTTCTTAACAAAAGCTGAGATAGAAGCTTGTGAAGATGGTTATATTTATGTTCATGATATGAGTGCTAGACGTGATACTATGAACTGTTGTTTATGTGATGTTGGAGCAGTTATGAGAGATGGTTTTGAAATGGGCAATTTATGGTATAATGAACCAAAGAGTCTTGATACTGCTTATGATGTTATGGGAGATGTAATTATCAATACAGCAGCTATGCAATATGGTGGTTTTACAGTACCAGAAGTTGATACTATTTTAACTCCATATGCTAAGAAAAGTTATAATAAGTATTATGATGAATATATGGAAATAACTAATAATGAAGATCCAGAAAAAGCTGAAGAATATGCTTGGAAAAAGACAAGACGTGAATGTGAACAAGGTTATCAAGGAATTGAATATAAATTAAATAGTGTTGGTTCTTCTCGTGGGGATTATCCATTTGTAACTTTTACTTTTGGACATGAAGAAGATAGATTTGGACAAATGATTAGTGAAGTTATTTTAAAAACTCATCAAAAAGGACAAGGGAAACCAGGATATAGAAAGCCAACTTTATTTCCAAAATTAGTATTCTTATATGATAAAAATCTTCATGGTGAAGGTGGCAAGATGCATTATCTATTTGAAGATGCTCTAGACTGTAGTAGTAAGACAATGTATCCTGATTACTTATCATTAACAGGTGAAGGATACGTTCCTTCAATGTTTAAGAAATATGGAAAAATTGTTAGTCCGATGGGATGTCGTGCTTTCTTATCACCTTGGTTTGAAAGAGGGGGAATGGAACCAGCTGATGAAAACGATCAACCAATCTTTATTGGAAGATTTAATATTGGAGCTATTTCTTTAAATTTACCAATGATTTTAGCTAAGTCTAGAGAAGAACAAAAAGATTTCTATGAAGTACTTGATTATTATCTAGAAATGATTCGTAAGATTCATATTCGTACTTATAACTATCTAGCTAAGAAGAAAGCATCTACTAATCCACTTGCTTACTGTGAAGGAGGATTCTATGGAGGTAGATTAAAACCAAATGAGCCTATTGAACCAATTTTAAAATCATCTACTGCTTCTTTTGGAGTAACAGCTTTAAATGAATTACAAGAGTTATATAATGGTAAAAGTCTAGTAGAAGATGGTGAATTTGCTCTTGAAGTTATGAGATATATTAATGATAAGACGCAAGAGTTTAAAAAAGAAGACGGAATTTTATATGCTATTTATGGAACTCCAGCTGAAAGTTTGTGTGGTACACAAGTTGAACAGTTTAGAAAGAAATATGGTATTATTAAAGGAGTATCTGATAGAGAATATGTTTCTAATAGTTTCCACTGTGGCGTTTGGGAAGATATTACTGGTATACAAAAACAAGATTTAGAAGGAAGATTCTGGGAGTTATTTAAAGGTGGTCGTATTCAGTATGTTCGTTATAATTTAAACTATAATAGAAAGGCAATGGAAACTTATGTTGAAAGAGCTATGGATAAAGGTTTCTATGAAGGAGTTAACTTATCACTTTCTTACTGTAATGTTTGTGGTCATGAGGAATTAGATATGGATACCTGTCCAAAATGTGGAAGTGATGATCTTACAAAGATTGATCGTATGAATGGATACTTATCTTATTCAAGAGTACATGGTGATACGAGACTTAATCATGCTAAGATGGTAGAAATTTCAGAAAGGAAGAGTATGTAGATGAGATATCATAATGTAACAAAAGCTGATATGTTAAATGGTGAAGGATTACGTGTTGTATTATGGGTAAGTGGTTGTTCTCATAAATGTCCAGGCTGCCAAAATACTATTACGTGGAATCCTGATGATGGTGTTAATTTTGATGATGATACAATAAAAGAGATTTATCATGAGCTTGACCAAGATTGGTGTAGTGGACTAACTTTATCAGGAGGAGATCCACTCTTTCTTGGTAATAGAAAAACAATTAGAGATTTAGTCATGAATGTTAAACAGTTATACAAAGATAAGACCATTTGGTGCTATACTGGATATACCTTTGAAGAATTAATCGCTCAAAGAGAAGTTGATAAAAATCTAGATGATATTTTAAATTGTATTGATGTCTTATTAGAAGGTAAATTTGTTATGAAACTTCATGATGATAGATTACATTATGTAGGTAGTAGTAACCAACGTATAATTGATGTTAAGAAAAGTGTAGAAGAAGGAAGAGTCGTTTTATATATAGATAATAGCAATATAGACGATAGTGATAAAGCAACTGTAGTACAGTGTGCAGTAAATAGTTAGGAGAAGTTATGAAAACAAGAGGATTTGAAGTAGTTAAAGGATATGAAGATAAGGATATACATTTACCAGTAAGAGGAACTAAACATGCTGCTGGTTATGATATAGAAGCAGCAGAGGATATAGTTATTCCTGTTTATGAAAAGGGAATTAAACCAACTTTAGTTCCTACTGGTTTAAAAGCTTATTGTATGGATGATGAATGTATTTTCTTACTTAATAGAAGTAGTGGTCCAAAGAAGGGATTTGTTCTTGCTAACAGTGTTGGTTTAGTAGATTCTGATTATTATGGTAATGAAAATAATGATGGACATATTTACTTTGCTTTCTTTAACTGTGGTAAGGAAGAATTACATGTTAAGAAGGGTGATGTAATTGGTCAAGCAGTATTTGAAAAATATTTAACTGTTGATAATGATATTGCTGGAGGAGTTAGAAATGGAGGATTTGGTTCTACTGATAAATAGACCAATTCTTTTTTTATGCCATAATAAAAAACATCAACCTTTGTCTTAGACTAATGTTTTATTATATTTTAAATATGCTTATTTTCTATTATTTTGGTTAATATATCATTAATATTTTTATTTTTTTTCTTAGATGAAAGCATGAATAAATTTGTATTTTATTTTCAGAATATTATCTTTTTTTGGCTATTATTTGTTTTACTATAAAGTTTAACACAATTTTTCACAAAACAAATCTTCTTTTCTATGTGAAGAGATGACTATAGAATTAGAATCTTTTTTACAGCATAATTCAGTCAAATGTTCTAATAAGTAGTTTTTAAACTCAATAATTGATACAGGATCTAAATCTTTAATTAATTCTTCTAGTTTCATATTATAAAATATCCTTAATCAGCCAGTCTAAATCAAATAATTCATCGCCAAACAAAATATAGATAGACTAGCTGATTAAGGATATCTCCTTTCTATACTTTGTTTGGCTATATTAATTATATCACACCTTTTTCTTTATCAGTCATAAAGTTTAACACAACTTACTATAAAAAGAAAAATAACAAGTAATTTGTTTTATATTTAACTTGTTATTTTTTTACAATACATTTTGTTTTTGCTATTTTAAGTATTAATCAATTGTTTCTACTTCTCCGGGATCAGTAGGTTCTGTTGGACTTGTATTTCCGGTTATAGTAACTGTTATATTACCAGTTTCTTTAGTTTCACCATCATAACTAAATTTATATTTTAAAGTATAAGTACCTGGTGTTGATAGAGTAGTGGTTGATAGTGATACACCACCTGGTCCTGTTATAGATGATAATTTCCAGTTACTAGTTTTATTAGTTACATCATTACCATTTTCTGTTACAGTAACATAATTACTAATATCAGATATATTATATGAGTTACCACTTATTGTCCTGTAAGTTACCTTTAAAGTAGTACTTACTTTCTTTAATTCATAAGTAGCAGCATTACTTTTAATTCCATCATAACTCTTATAAGTAGCGATTACTTTATAAGTACCATATGGATTACTTGGATTAGTTACAGTAAATGATGTATTACTAGTGAATCCTAATAATGTGTTATTAAAATATACATTGTAACCAAATGTTCCATAAGAGTTATTACTTGGTGGAGTAACTGCATCCCAAGAAAGACTAACTGAATTATTACTACTGTTATAAGTAGCTTTAAGATTAGTTGGAGCACTTAAATTACTATCTTCTGTTTGCGTATTAGTAGGCTCACTACCTTTTTTGAAGTATTCATAAGTGACTGCTCCAGAATAACCTGCACCGGCAATTTTAGCTGGATTGCTTCCTACAACTACCCCTAATTTAACTACACTATTAGGCATTTTAAATTCTTCTTTATTCTTTTCGAATACTGAGTTGGCAATAGCGGTAAATAGTTTATCTCTTTGAATTGTACATCTTAAGTTATGACAATATAATCCTTGACTAACTAAATCTCTAGTTGTGTCTTTATAACCGTACCACATACCAATAACTGTCTTAGTAGTATAACCAACTACCCATGAATCACGAATAGCATCATCACTCATACCAAGTGTTTGTCTTGTTTTTTGATCAAAGTTTGTAGTACCAGTTTTCATAGCAACTTTATCCATATTACCAGTACCAATTAGAGTAACATCATCTAAGATGCTAGTAATCATATAAGCAGTAGCATCACTCATTGCTTGTTTTTTAGTACCTTCATGCTTTTTCTCTTCCCCTGTATCTCTAAATATTACTTTACTAACTGAATAAGGTTCATTATAGTATCCTCCATTTGAGAAAGCAGCATAAGCAGCAGCCATTTGTAAAGAGTTAACACCAGTGAAGGCTCCTAAAGAGTGTGCTTCATGAATTTTACCATTTTCTATTTCTGGTTCAATTCCAAGATTTTGGACAAATTCAATAATCTTTTTATTATCTACTTGCTGGAAGGCTTTTAAAGCAGGGATATTTCTAGATAAAGACAAGGCTTTTCTCATAGTTATAGCTCCCATAAAGGTTCCATCCCAGTTATTAATTGATTTACCATTAGTATAAGAGTAAGGTTCATCAACAAATAGTTTATAACTACCATTATCGTTATAGCCATAAGTTGAAGCGTTGTTGTATTCAATTAATGGTCCATAATCAAATAGTGGTTTTGCAGTAGAACCAGGTTGTCTTTTAATTTCGTCACTAGTAGCAAGATTTAGCTCTTTAGCACCTTTTTTATTACGACCAGCTCCAATAGCAAGTATTTTACCAGTAGCACTATCTAGAACACTTACACCACTTTGAATAGTATCATTTGCCCATTCGTATGTTTCTCCATTCATTACTTTGTCAATACCGTCTTGTTTTGATCTATCTAAGTTAGTGTATACTTTCATAGAGACTGTATATGGATCTGCTTTATATTTGGCAATACATTCATCTACTACAGTATCGATATATCCTTGATACTTAGATAAACCATTTTGTGCAGATACATTGTAATCTACTAAAGATTCGATTGGAATATCACTAGCCATCTTTCGTTCATCACTTGTTATATAACCATGTCTTTCCATTAGATATAAAACAGTGTTACGTCTTCTAGTAACTGATTTAATATTATCAGTATTAGTTGGTTTATATAGGTTAGGAGCTTTAAACATTCCTGCTAGAACAGAAGCTTCTGCTAAGTTCAAATCACCAATATCTTTGTTGAAATAAGCAAGAGCTGCTTGTTTAACTCCATAGATATTACCACCTAAGTTATGGTTATTTACATAAAACTCAATTATTTGTTCCTTAGTATAGTTCTTTTCAAGTTTAAATACTGCTAAATAAATATCAGTAAACTTTCTAATGATTCCTTTAATACCGTGGTCATCAGCTGATGTAAATGAGTTTTTGATAACCTGCATTGATAGAGTAGAAGCACCACCAGCATCACTATGTCCAACTGCTTGTCCTAATGATGCTTTTAAAAATCTTGGAGCATCAAATCCATTATGTTGAAAGAATCTTGAGTCTTCAGTAGCAACAATAGCATCTACTAATACTTCAGGTAATTCATCATAAGTTACTTTTTCTCTCATTTCCGTTCCAAGTCGTTCAAATTCATTACCATCAATATCGTAAAGAATACTTGGTTCCTTTTCATTTAATTGATTAACATCAAACTTAGGAGCCTTAATAACTACATAAGCTAAGAATAAAATTCCAAGAAGCATTACTAATATACCTAAAGATAATATAACAATTATTATGATATTAAGTATCTTTTTCTGCTTTGGCTTATTTTTAACTTTATCTAGTAGTCTAGCAAGACCAACTATTATTAAAATACCTACTCCTAAGAAAACAGTTAATAACCAGCCTATAATAAAATAACTAATTATCATTAAGACTAAGAAGCATCCTAATAATATTAAGGTTAAATTACTATTAGACTTTTGTGTTGTCTTTTTTTTCATTTTTTACCTCCAAAATATTATCTATAATACTTAGATAATCTATTCTAGGCCGAAGGCCTTCTTTTAAAAGATATCCCTGCTTTACAAAATAATCATGTGGTATAGACTTTCTTTCCTCTTTCTTTATATAATTCTGTAAATCAGCATTCATTAGTATATAAGTTTCCGAAAGAGTTGTAAAGCGGACAATTAGAAAACCAATTCCCCCAGCATTTGAAATATTTTCTAAATGTTTAAGTTGGTGAAGATGAATATTAGCAAGAGGAAATGATGTTTTATTCTTTGTTTCCTTTGCTTCAAAGTCAATGTAATAGCCTTTATAAATACCATTATAGTCAGTAGTAGAAGGTTCCATATAAAAGGCTTCTTTAATAATAGCGCTTTTCCCTTTAAATTCTACTTTACTAACTTTTATTGGAGTAGGTTTTTTATAGATATAAGCTATATTCTTTTCCTTATAATAGTGGTTTGATTGATTTAAGTCATCTTCTAAGTTCATTCCACGATTTTTATAATTAATAAGATGGTTATTTGTTTTTTTTATTCCACCAGGATAATTCATTTCATTCACCTAGTATATATTATATATCATTTCATCTGCTTTTTCTATCTTTTAAATATAAAAAAATAGGTTTTACCTATTTTTTCTTCTTTATTTGATATATTTTTACTTCTTGATTTTTTTTAGTAACTTGACTACAATGGTCGATTACTTCATTTACTAATGGTATTTCACTAGATATTATTCCTGTTAAAGTAGCATATTTAGCTTCTAAATTTAACATTGTATTAAAACAAGACAATTTTTCTTCTACTAGTCTGATATTAGTTTCTTTTTTTCCTCTATAAAAATATTTTTTATCTTCAAACTTTGAATATTCAAAAGAAACTTCATTCTTACCAAACCAACAAATAACTTCACCATCATTTTCAATTGTTCTAATACGGTATTTACTATTTCCCTTTTTATCTTTTAGCATACGCATCGAAAAGTTTATATCTTGTTTTTCTATATCACCAGTTTGAATGTGATCAACTACATAATCATCCTCACCCTGTCTTAGGCTAATAGCAGTATCTTTTCCTTTGATACGAACTCTATTTTTGTCATCTTGCAAAAGAACAACTTTCTCCTTCTTTTTATCATTTCGCATGGTAATCCAACCGTCTTCTACAGTTAGAGTTTTTCCTAGCATAGAAAACAATTTTTTACTATCTTCTTTCTTCAAAAAATTATCTAAACGAATCATTATGTTTTTCGCTTCCATATGTCATTAACCCTCCCAAAGTAATATCAATTATAAATATAATTTTTTTCTTTGTCAAATAAAGTAATGCTTTGTCGAATTAGTTGTCTAATAATTAAAAAATATGTAGAATAAAATTGAGGTGAGAGAGATGAAAAGCCAAGATGTAATTGTATGCTTAAATTCTATGATTGAAAATATTTCTATTGCTAAAAAAATTGATGTATTAATAAGGTTGAAACAATTGACAAATAAGTAGTTTTACTGCTAGAATATAGTATGTAAAGGGATTGGTGATAAATATGTATCAAAACAAAATTACACTTACACCACAAGAAATCTTAGAGAAAGATTTTAAGATTGATACTCGTGGATACAGATTAAAAGAAGTTGATGAATTCTTAGATATGATAATTTCTGATTATGAACAGTTTTATAAAATAATTGAAAGTATGGAAAAAGAAAAAACTGAATTATTAAAAGAAATTATGTCTTTAAAACAAGAATTAAGAAATGTTTCAATGGATGCTGAAATAGCTAAAAATTCTAAATCAGATACAATGGAAATCACTAATTTGGATATTTTAAGAAGACTTAGCAATCTAGAAAAAGCAGTATTTGGTAAAGACAGTGAATGATACTTGGGTAATAGCAAAGAAAAGAGGAATAGAATGAAAGATGCATGGTGGTAAAGACAGCAAATAATACTTAGGCAAGTGCTAGGGTAACCTAGAGGAAAGTCCATGCTCGCACTATCTGTGATGATAGTAGTGTTCGTGCTTAGGGAAAAAATAACCTAAGGTAGATTTATTCTAACGGCAAAACTTTATCTAAAGGATTATCCCATGATAAAGTGATAACGTGCCACAGAAACGATACTTTTGGAAACGAAAGGGTGAAACGAGGTAAACCCCACGAGCGAGAAACCCAAATTTTGGTAGGGGAGTCTCCATGAAAGAAAGATAATGGATTGGAGGACTAGTAATAGTAGATAGATACTTGCCACCTAGTAATAGGTACAAAACATGGCTTATAAAGTATTATTATTTTGTTGGAACTGAGGTTGATTATGAAAGAATTAGGAGAATACTTAAAGGAAACTAGAATAAAACATGGTGTTAGTCTAGAAGAAGCAGCCAGTGATTTAAATGTTTCTACTGATTTGCTTGAAAACTTAGAAAGTGCTAATACTAAAGCCTTTAAAGATGTCTATGATATAAAAAAAATAATAAAAGAATATGCTAAGTACTTAGGACTTGATGAAGTAAAGGTCCAAGATGAATTTAATGATTTTTTATTTGAACATACTTCTAAGATTTCTTTAGATGATATAATGGAAGCTAAAAAGAAAAAAGAAGAAGATGATGCAAAGAAAGAGAAGAAAATATCATCTCCTTATACAAAAGTATATAAACGAAAGAAAAAGAAATTACCTATAATAATAGGGATTATTATTTTTGTCTTTTTTGTTGTGATTGCGGTTTTATTAATTAAAGATAAAACTAAGAAACCTGTTATTAATAGTGAATTGAAAGGAAGTAGAAAATATGAATACACCAACAAAGTTAACTGTAGCTAGAATATTTATGACTATAGTTATGATTTTTATGCTACTATTTCCATTCTATGATGTTGGTATTAATATGCCTAGCTTTTTAGTAGGCGGTGTTTATGTTAAGTTAGAATACTTAATTGCTGGAGTAATATTTGTAATAGCAAGTGTTACTGATTTTCTAGATGGTTATTTGGCTAGAAAGAATAATGAAGTGACTGATCTTGGTAAGATGTTAGATGCTATTGCTGATAAAGTTTTGGTAAATAGTGCTTTAATTATTCTTGCTAGTAAAGGTTTTATTTTAACTCTTATTCCCGTTATTATTATCTTTAGAGATACTGTTGTTGATGCTATGAAAATGGAAGCAGCTAGAAAAGGGAAAGTAGTAGCAGCTATTTCTAGTGGAAAGATTAAAACTGCTAGTATGATGGTAGGAGTTACTTTGACTTTCTTTTATAACTTACCATTTGAAATGATTAATATAAGAATTAGTGATTTCTTCCTATATTTTGCTACTATTATGTCAGTTGTTTCTATGTGTGAGTATTATAAACTTAATAAAAATTTAATTTTACCAGCAAAGGAAAAAGCCTAATTTCAGGCTTTTTTTGTTTGAATTTAATAAATTCACTGATTCTTTTTGGGAAAAATAATAAATTCAGGTAAAAATCAGTCTGAAAATGGTAAATTATAACAAACGATTGTTCGAAAATTTATCTTGACATTTAAAATTTATACTTATAAAATGGGTATATAGATGTTTGCACGAGGAGGAAAATTTATGGTGCGACGGTTCGGTCGTAATTGTATAGTTGGAGATTAACCAACCTAATA
>CAVLCG010000017.1:0-17416 GCA_963661445.1 bacterium
ATTTGAGACATAATCAAATACTAACACTTAAGACATTATCATAGATTAATCATAAAAATAAAATTTTACGAAAACTCGTACTTGTAAATTTTTTAAATATGTTATATATTATTAATGGAAGTTGTTTACAGCTTCTAGTCATCGCAGCGTCTCTTTACCACCTTGTTTTACATCGCCCATAGTTTAACAAGTTGAGGCAACTAAAAGTGATGACTTTTTTAGTAAAATAAAAGGAAAAGGTTAATCTTCTACTTTAGAAATGTAAAAGTAGAAACTAGAACCTTTTCCTTTTTTTGTGTCTACACCATATTTATAATCGTGAAGAATAAAAATACTTTTGACAATAGATAGACCAAGACCGGTACCATATAAATTTCTTTTGTGTTTTTTTTCAGATTTATAATACTTATCAAAGATATTATCTAAGTCCTTAGCATCTATTCCTTTACCACTATCAATAACTTCAATCTTATAAAGATTATTAACTTTACTGATATTGATAACTACTGTCATATCATCTCCTGTATAGTTAATAGCATTGATAATTAAATTATATAAGACTTGTTCAATCTTCTTTTGATCAGCTTTTATCATTAATTTTCTAATATTTGTATGTTTAAAAATAATATTGTAACCATACTTTTCTTTATAAATAGTAAATCTCTTTAGAATATTCTTTATAAGAATTATTAAATCAAATTCACTTAAGGTTAGACTATCCATTGATTGTTGTAGTTTAGATAGTGTTAATATATCATTGACAAGTAGAGCAAGTCTATCAGTCTCTTCAATGATGATATTTAAATTACTATCTCTTTTTTCTTTATCATTATAAGTTAGATCTCTAACCATCTCAGCATAAGCTTTTATCATAGTAAGAGGGGTTTTTAAATCATGGGAGACATTGGCTAGTAAATCTTTTTCTAATTCTTCTGTCTTTCCTAACTCAACCATCATTTCATTTAAAGAGTTATTTAGGTCTTCTATCTCTAGAATATCACTATCACTAGTAAACTCCTTCTTTATCTTACCTTTAGAGATTAGATTGGCTTTTTTAGATATATCTACTATTGGTTTTGATAATCTTTTCGAAATAAAATAACCGATAAGTAGAGATAGGGATAGTATTAAAATACTGATGATTATTAACTGTTCCTTTAAAATCTTAGCGGTAGAGTCAAGTGGTTCAAGTGAAGTTGATAAAAAGGCATAGAGATTATCATCTAACTTAATAGCTTCCAAGATAGTTTTGTTAGCAAACTGAGGATTTTGTAAATTATAGGTTTTCTCTTTATTACCACTATTAATAAATCTTTTCTTTAATATACCTTTACTAAACAGACAGTTAGAAGTAGTGCTAGACCTATATAAAGTAGAATTACTAGAAGTTATTTCGATACAAAGATTTTCTTGATAGGATATTTCATCTAAAGTATTATAGATATTTTCACTCTTGTAACCAGTTAATAACTTATTAGCAATATGCTTTATATCTTTAGTCTTAGTATATTCATAATACTTATTAATAAAGATTACTTGGAATAGCCAAAGAAAAGAAATAATTACTAAAGAAAATATTATTAAATATTGCCATATCTTTCTTTTTAAACTATTTTTCATCATTAAAACGGTATCCTATCCCTCTAACAGTCTCTATTAAGTCTCGATACTTTCCTAGATGATTTCTAAGCATTTTGATATGGGTATCTACTGTTCGATCATCACCATAAAAGTCATAACCCCAAATATACTTTAATAGACTTTCTCTTTTAATAGCAATCTTTTTGTTTCTGATAAAATATTCTAGTATTTCAAATTCTTTAGGAGTTAGATTAACTTCTTCATCATCAATAGTAATACTGTGTTCTAGAAAGTTTATAAATAAATCTTTATAACGATAATTATCCATCTTAGTAGATACTCTATTTAGTATAGCTTTACATCTTGCTACTAATTCTTTGGGGGAGAAAGGCTTACAAAGATAGTCATCTATTCCTTTATCAAAACCAGTGAGCTTATCTATTTCTTCCCCCCTTGCAGATAAAATAATAGTAGGCACTTTCTTACTAGCATCTAATTTCTCAAGAAGTGTAAAACCATCCATCTCTGGCATCATTATATCTAGTACCATTAAGTCATATTTATCTTTTTCAAGCATGTCTAAAGCTTCATAGCCATCTTCTGCTTGATAAGTTTGATAACCTTCATTATTTAGATAGGTTACTATTACATCTCTTATATATTCTTCATCATCTACAACTAATATTTTAATCAATTAAACCACCTCATGTATAGTATACTTTATTTCTGTGAAAATGTGGTGAAATTTGCTAAGTATTTCTTTACTTGATAGTAATTATAAGTGGTTACAAAGATGACATGAATACTAGTAGAAATGATATATCCATATAAACCAATTTTTAATAGGGAGAAAAAGAAAAGGGTAATAGTTCTAATAATAGTACCTAGAATAGTAGCTTTTAAATTGTCTTTACTTCTTCCCATGGCATCAAGTGAGAAGGCAAGAGGAGCTTGGATATACTGAAATAGACAAATGGGTGCTAATACTTGCAAGTATACACTACCTTGATTAGTATGATACATTATTTGTAAGAAGAACTTTGGCATAATGATAAATAACATAGTAGCAGGTATTCCTATTAATAAAGAGAAGAATACCGCTTGTTTAATCTTTTTCTTAGTATAGTCTAGTTTTTTATCACTAATCGCTTTGGCAATGACAGGTAGTAGGGCTTGCGATATAGCAAGGGTAAAGAAAGAAGGTAGAAGGACTAGCGGCATTACATAACCTTGGAGTATTCCATACTGATTGATAATAAAATTAGAAGTGTAGCCACTATACTTTAGGGTAGTAGTTAAGATAATCGGCTCTAGAAAATAGCCAATACTCCCAATTAATCTAGAAAGAGTAGTAGGTATACTTATATCTAGGGCATCTTTAATATAAGATTTTCTAATATGAAAGTCTTCTTTTTTATAAGTAATGTTCTTAGGAAGAAAGAAGAATAAAACAAGAATAGATACTAATTCACTAATAACGTTAGATAATATTACCACAGTAACTGTTATTTCCAAACCTTTAGGAAGAAATAAAGGGATTAGGGTAAACATTAGAAATAGTCTAACTACATCTTCTAAACAGTTAGAAAAGACATGGGGAAACATTTGTTGTTTACCAAAGAAATAACTTCTTACAATAGATGAAGTTGAGGTAAGAGGTATTACTACTGCCATAGCAAGGATTGGTAAGTATGATCTTTCTTCTTGTAATAATTTATTAGCAAGGAATGGGGCAAAAATAATTAAAAAGATAATCAAGAAAAAATTAATAGCCATAGAGGTAACCATTAAAGAGGACATTAGATTTCTATTATTTTTCTTATCTTCTGCTACCATCTTAGATAAAGCGATAGGTAGACCAAACTGACCTAGTCCAATAAATAAAGAGAATGTTGGTAACACTAGCATATATAGACCAATACCTTCACTTCCCATTAATCTACTCATGACTATTTTTATAATCATACCTAGTATTTTAGTTAGAAAACCACCTATCATTAAGATAATAGTAGACTTAATAAACGTTTCTTTTTTCATATGACCTCCTTGTAAATAAGATGTAAAAAATATTTAAAACTAATAAATTACTTTTCTTCTTTCTAAGATTTATGATATAGTTAGTATAGAAGTGTAAGAGGTGAATGATAGTGCAAGAGATAATTGATTTTTTAGCTAAGAAGGAAGTACTTATACTGTTTATTATTTTATTAGCAGCTATTTTACTATATATAATTCTATGGGTTATATCTTTCATAAAGAAGAAAGATGAGCAAAAAAAGTTAAAAACAAACACTCAAGAATTGACAAAATTAGCAGAGAAAGTAAAGATCTTAGAAAAAGAACAACAAGAAGCAGCTTTACCACCTGTCTTTAGAATAGAACAAGAAAAGGTAAGAGAAGAGATTAAACCTTTAGTAATGGAAGAGAAGAAAGAACCACCTAAAGTAGTGGTTAAAGAGACTTTTACATCTCCTATTGCTATAGAGCCAGTTGTAACAGAAGTTATTGAACCTAAAAATGATGATAATGTTATTACTAAAGAGATTAAGTTAAACGATAATTCGGTATCAGAGATTGAAATACTAGATGCTAATCCTTTAGAAATTACTTATAAGAATGAGGTGTATACTAAGGAAGAAGCTAAGGAAGAGTTAAAGAGGCTTGAAAGACAATTAATTGAACAAGATAAGAAAGAAGAAAAACCTATCTTTGAACCAATTGAGGTTAAAACATTTAAAGAGGTAACTAATGATGAAGTTATTCCTGTATTAGATGAAATGCTTGATACTAAAGAAGAGGAGGTTAAACAAGAGAATATCAGTTTAACTAATTTTGAAGAAGATCAAGAACAAAATGCTATTATCAGTTTAGATGAGTTATTAAAAAGAGGTAAGACTATTACTCAAGATGAGATAATAAAACATGAGGATGATGGAAATGAACCTATCACTTTACAGGAATTAGAAGCTAAATGGAAGAAAGACCAAGAAGTAGTAGCACTTAAAAATGATGATGAAGATATAGAAGTATTAGAAACTAAGAAAGAGGAAGTACCATTTAGTTATGAAGATATTAAAGTAGAAGCTCCTAAGGTAAAAATACCAACTATGGATGAGTTGTTCTCTAAATCTAAAATACCTTATAAACCAACACCAGTTATTAGTCCTATCTTTGGAATAGAAGAAGATAAAATATCTAGTGATAATTCTCTTAAACTAGAAAATACGGCTAACTATGATAAACTTGATGCTGAAATTAGAAAGACTAATGAGTTCTTATCAAAACTTAAAGAGTTACAAAAAAAATTAGATAATTAGGATGTTCTTCTTGAAGAAGGCATCTTTTTAGTTTATAATTTTTAATGGGAGGTCTTATCATGAAGAATTTAACTATCTTACCAGCTGATCAATATATTGTTATTAATAAAACAGTTCTTCATAGTGAAGACCGTAAACTTTTAACAATGCTTTATCAACCGATTATTGGTTATACTGCTGTTAGTTTGTATTTTGCCTTAGTAGATGATCTTGATTCTCTAAATCAGATGAGTGAAGACTTAAATCATCATCATTTGATGGCTACTATGCAGCTGAAACTTGAAGATATTATGATTGCTAGAGAAAAACTAGAAGCGGTTGGTCTTATTAAGACTTATGTTAAAACAGGAGATGTTAATCATTATGTTTATCTTTTATTCTCTCCTATATCTGCTAGTGAATTTTTTCATCACCCTATACTAAATATTGTCTTATATAATAATATAGGTAAAAAAGAATATGCTAAAAGACAAGAAATATTTCAAGTCCCAAAGATTAGTTTAAAAGACTATGAAGACGTTAGTTCTTCTTTTGATGAAGTGTTTGAAAGTAGTAATTTAAAACCATTTGAGGTGTTAGATATTATTGAAGAGAGGAAAGAGGCTAAGATTACATCTAAAAGAGTCATTGATTTCAACTTATTAATAAGTTCTATTCCAGGATCAATTGTATCTAGTAGATGCTTTACGGAAGATGTAAAAGAGTTGATTAATTCACTAGCCTTAGTTTATAACTTTGATACTACTAATATGGCAGGACTAGTACAGTCATCTATCAATGAAAAGGGACTGGTTGATAGAACTTTACTAAGAAAGAGTTGTAGAAACTACTATCAGTTTGATCATGCTGGTAGTCTTCCGACATTAATCTATCAAAGACAACCGGAGTTTTTAAAGAAACCAGAAGGAGATAATTCTAAATGGGCTAAGATGGCTTATACCTTTGAAAATACTTCTCCTTATGACTATTTAAAGAGTAAACAAAAAGGAGCAGAACCTACTAAACGGGATTTAAAACTTATTGAGGACTTGATGATAGAACAGAAACTATCATCAGGAGTAGTCAATGTTTTGATATCATATGCTTTGAAACTTAATAATCAAAAACTAAATAGAAGCTATTTAGAAACTATAGCAGGTCAGTGGAAAAGACTTAATATTGAAACAGTAGAAGAAGCAATGCGTCTTACTGAAAAAGAATATAAGAAGATGAAGAAGATAGCTATGTCTACTAATACTAATAAGAATAGTAAAGTAGCAACTAGTAAACAAAAAGAAATACTTCCTGATTGGTTTAATGAAGATTTAAAAACTAATTCAATGGATAGTAAAGAGAAAGAAGAAATGGATACATTATTATCATCATTTTAGAAAGAAGGTTTAAGAATGCAAGAAGATTTATCATTTTATTACAGTGCTATGAAAGGTGGCAAAACCACTAGAATATTTCAAAAGATTCATGATTTAGAGGAAAATGGACAAAATGTTTTACTAATTAAACCTAAGGTTGATACTAAGGGAAATAACTATATTATCAATAGAAAAGGCGAAACTAGAAAGGTTGATATATTACTTGCTAAAGATGATAGAATATTAACAACTAATAATATAGAAAGTATCTTATTTTGCAATCATATAATTGTAGATGAAGTTCAGTTCTTAACTAAAGATCAGATAGAAGAGTTATGGATGATAAATAAAAAAGCAAGTGTTAAAATTTCTTGCTATGGATTAAGAACTAACTTTAAAGGGGAATTATTTGATGGTAGTGCAAGACTAATGGCTCTTGCTGATAATATAGTAGAATTAGAGACTAACTCTTTATGTCTTTGTGGTGAGAAAGCTAAATTTAATGCTCGAAAAGTAGATGGAGAATTTACCTTTAATGGAGAAGAAATTGAGATAGATGGAGCTAATAAAAAAATAGAATATGTTCCTTTGTGTGGAGATTGTTATTATAAAAAAGTTTATACTAAGAAGAAAAAGTAAAAATATTAATTCATTTTAGTAAAATTATGCTAAAATGAGTATATGTCCTCGTAGCTCAGTAGGATAGAGCGATTGCCTCCTAAGCAATAGGTCGTTGGTTCGATTCCGACCGGGGACACCATGTTAATAAAAACTAGAATTTTTCTAGAGTTGATAATAAATTATTGTTTTAAAAGGTGAAAATAATGGGAACAGAAAATATAAAAAAGAAAACAATAAGGGATAGTGTTAATGAAACTTTACTAAATACAATTGGTATGTCTTATGATGAATATGAACAGCTTGACTTTGATGAACAACAGAAGATAATGGCTGAATATCACAAGAAACATCCAAATAAAAGTAAAACTACTTCTGTTATGATTGGTGGTGGTGATTCTTCTTTGTTTATCAGAGTCAATAAAGGAAAGAAAATATTAACAACAGATGGCTATTATATAGCTGGAGAAACGCTAGAAGAAAATAAAAAAAGATGGGAAAACTCAATCAGAAAAATTTATAGAAAAAAATAAATTAAAGCCTGAGATAAAACTTTAATAAAAAAAGTTAATCAACATATAATAATAATGTGATTGATATGAAAAAAATAGATTATAAACAGTTAATTATTTCAATAGCTATTCCTCTATTACTAGGAGGAGGAGTGGGTTTTCTTATTAAAGATGTAACTGAAAACTATAACGGTTTTATTCCTGGTTATGTTTTCCCAATAGTTTGGACTATTCTCTATATCTTAATGGGAGTGTCTAGTTACTTAATAAGAGATGATAAGAAATTACTAAAGACTTATTCTCTTAACTTAGTAATCAATTTCCTTTGGCCGATTATCTTCTTTTTATTAAAACTTAAATTATTAGCACTTATAGACTTGACTATTTTGATATTTGTGGTTATATATATGACTAGAGAGTTCTATAAGAAAAATAAATTATCAAGTTACTTACTTATCCCATATTTGTTGTGGTTATTTGTAGCTTTTATTCTAAACTTAGTAGAACTGTTTTAAAATTATCAGGGGAGTAAGGGAAGATGAATTATTTAAAATTTAATCAAGAATTAGATGAATATTTAGATAGTCATAAATATTCATTTTATCTTTATACACTAAAGTCTAATATAGAGTTTTTAAAAGAAGCTAAGAAAAGAATTAATCCCTTTAAAATTATTGGTAGTAATTCTATTCTTTTAAAGTATGATCAATATATCAGTGGAACGGAAACAATTGATTTAGTTACAAGCTTTTTAGAAAGTCTTGGTGGTGAATATTGTAGTTGTTTTGATAAGAGTTTTAGAAATGGTTCATTTGGGTTTTATAATTCATCAGAACAGTCTAATCAAAAGTGGGATAATCATTCATATATTAATGGTGATAATAAACTTTATGATGTTTTACTTAACAATAATATAGTTGATGGTAAAAATATTATTCATGAGTTTTTTCATTATCTAAATCTTGATGCTTATAGAAGTTCAGTTGTTTTTTCAGAATTGATATCTATTTATATGGAAAATAAATATTTAGATTTTCTTTCACAAAATGGTTATTCTAAGAAAGATATAGCAACTAGTAAATTATTTAGATATCTCGATTATAATGTTGTTTGTACTAATTTGTATCAAGAGTCTCTAATCTTGATGCTTAAAGAAAAAATAGGATATATAGATGAAGATAGTTATCAGTTTATTACTGAATATAAAGAACAACTTTCTTTTCCTGAAATGCCTAAAAAAGAGTATATATCTTTATTAAAAAATATAGCTAGTAACATTAGTTCTACTAATAATGATAAAAATGCAAAATTTAAACCTAATATTTCCTATCGATATTTTTTTGGTACTGTATATAGTAGTTGTTTACTAAATAATCCTGATAGTTTAGAAGACGTTTTATTATTAAATAAGTGTTTAATGTATAATAAAGAAACAGAAATATTTAAAGGATTTGAGCTGCTTGGAATAGATGATTTACTATTTAATGATGCAATTAAAATGACAGATGACTATTATAAGTCTTCCATTATTACCTATAAAAATAGTAGAGTAAATGTTAAGAAGTATAACGTTGGTAATAAAAAAAATTAACCTTGTGGTATCTTTTAATACATGGAAAATTGACATAATAATTATTGCTTGATATAATATGCATACTTTAAGGGGGTATTATGTTTAATAAAAGTGTATATTTAGAACTATTAGAAAATCTATTAAAGGATAAAGTTTTATATGATTTTATAACTTTTGAGTATGATGATGTTGAAAGAGGATATTTTGATGTTAGCTTAATGTTAAGACAAGATTCTTCTTTAATTTTAGATATAGCAGAGATTAAAAATAAGGAACTCAATTATCTTACTGCTACAGTAGTACAGTATGGAAATGATGAGTCATATTACGCTGAAAATTATGTTAATAATACTTTGAAGTTACCTTTTATAGTTAATTCTATGATTGAAAAAGAAAACTTTGCTAAGAATTATGATGATAAGAAATTTTTAGCATCACTAATATATTTATTATATACTGATAATAGATATCAGGACTTAGCAGTTAGAGTTTTATATAATTACGTTGGAGTACAAAAATCTAGAACTTCTAAAAGAATATTATCACTTTTGAGAGATAAAAGTAAATTAGTATCAGCTTTAGATAAATTAGAGACTATTACTACTTTAGAAGACTATGTTATTACTAATGATGATATAAAACTATTGGAAGAGTTAAATTATAATACAGAAGCTATTAAAGAAATATCAATGATTAAGGTAGCTATTTCTTCGACTTGTGATGTAGACTATTCACTTTTAACTAAATTTTTAGGTTTAGATGAAAATGACTATAAATATAAAAACAACTACTTTAATGCTGTTAAAGTTATCGAAGAAGTAAAAAAGAAAGAATATTCAACAGAAGAACTTAGAATGCTAAAATTATTGAAGTTAAATACTTTAATAACTAATGATATTAATATTTTTGATTGTTTAGATTTGAAAATTAATTCTAAAAGGCCAAACTTTTTGGATGTACTTGAATTTGTTAAATTATATGATAAATATAATGAAGGTAAGGATTATGTTAATTTTAATAGAATAATAAGAGCTTTAAAATTAGCAGTTATTCCTAGTGATGTTAATAGTTACTATGATGATGATGCTAGTATCTTTAAAAAAATATATAAAGAGTATAGAAAACAAAACTTTTCTTTTAAAATGGATGAGTTTTGTAACTATATAAATAGAATAAAAAAAGAAAAATTTCTAGAAGAAAAAATAAGAAGATATAAAGCGATAGGAAATAGTTCTGATTTTGATATGTACTCTTTTATTTATCTAATAGGAAGCGTAAGTAAATCTTATGAATTAAATAGATTTGCTCCTTATATTCCTTATCTTATAGAAACAGAAAGTGGTAAGAAATATTTTTCTTCTATGTTAGAGAAAGAAAAAATAGTTATTAAAAAATTAGAAAAAATATATACAAATGATACACTAGAAAGATTATTACCACTCGCTTATAATTTAGCAAGTATGAATAATTATGAGATAGGTAGTTATGCTAAAAAGTATGTTTATCCTGAAGATTATTTAAAATTTAAAGCTGTTTGTGGTTGGCTAAGAAAAAAAGATAAAAATATATTTAAAGATTCTATTGACAATTATCTTAATAAAGATAGGGATAGAGAAAGAGCTATTAAAGAAACAACTGATTATTTTTCTAGTTTATCATTAAAAGAAATAAATTCTGAGACAATTGATAAATATTATAAGTCTTTAGAATTACCTTATCTAATTGATGGCAATAGAAACCATACATTAGGAATGTTAACTATTAATAATATAGCTCATTATATATATAAAACAAAAATTGATAGTAATTGTTTAGTAGAAACTAAGAAACTTCTATTGTTATTAGATAAAGATGAGAGTATTATTGAGTATATTGATACTAGAGATTATAGTTATAAGCAGGTGTTTGATATAATTGCATCTGCTAGTGAAAAAATAGATGATAAGAATGCAATATCTTCATTATATTTAAAGGTGAGAGAAGAAATAGTAAATAGAGAAGAGCAAATAATGTTAGAAGAGGTTGAAAGGTTAGTTAATGTGTTAAAACATAGTGATTTTTCAAGCTTTAGTGATTTTAACAATTATGTATTAGAGAAGTATGGAATTTCTAAAGTTAAGCAAAAAATGTTGTTTGATATGGCAAGAAAAGATGAAAAACTATCTGGTATAATTAGAGAAAAAGAAGTGGAAATAAGAGAAAAGCAGTCTCTAAAGAAAAAGGAAATAGCCTCAGACAGGGCGAAAGAAAAATTGAATTATAATATTGATAAATATGGTGAAGAGGCAGTTAAGGCAATGCGAACATTTATTGAAGCGGATGCTTATACGATTAAAAGATTTTGTAAGACATCGGGTATTAGTGAAAAGGACTTTAAGTTTTATAGAAAGCTTTGTGCAGAAATAGATGAAGATTTAACGAGTGAGGTTAATGATAAATGTAGGGAGACTAGTAGAAAATTCATTTCCTTTATCATCAAGTCTTCTAGGGAAGTGGCTTTGGAGATGAAAAGATGTCATAAAGAAAGAGTACCATATGACTTATATCATCATTATGAAAAATATGGGGTATCTCCATTTTTAATAGCTAATATATCATCAAGATTTGATAGAGTAAGTGAAAGTAAATTAATAAGTCAGTATATGACTATTCATAAAGATATTTTTACTGCAATAGGTATTCCTAAAATAGAAAGTATGAAAAGAAGAACTAGTGTTTATAATGGTACTTTCTTTATGGATAATAATAGTATATCTTATAATAAAAGGGATATTGAACAAGCTGTTGGTGATTTAACCAATAAGGAGATACCACTATATAATGGTACTTTTTATCAAGCTTTAATTAGAATGAAAAAAGATTCTAAAACTAGTAAAAAAATTTATACCAAGACTAAACTAAATAATTAGTAGTAATTATTTAGAAAATATAGTATTATTAAAACAAGGAGGTATATGGTGGCAAGTATATGGTTAGTTATATTTATAGTTTTAGTTGTTATTGAACTGATCACTATTAATTTAGTGACTATTTGGTTTGCTATAGCAGCAGCATTTGCTTTAATAGTAGATATTATTACTGGAAATACTATGTTAGAAATGTTAGTGTTTACAGTAAGTTCTTTTCTTCTTTTATTACTGACTAAACCGTTAATAAAGAGAATAAAGGTTAAAAAGATAGAATCTACCAATCTTGATATGGTTATTAATAAAGTAGGAATAGTAACAGAAGATATTTTAAATGATAAAATAGGAGAAGTAAAAGTTCTTGGAAAAAAGTGGAGTGCATATAGTGATAGTGAAATAAAAAAGCAGGAAAAAGTTAAAGTATTATCTATTGATGGGGTTAAACTCAAAGTAGAGAAAATAGGAGAGTGATAAAATGTTATTTATAATTTTAATAATTATTCTAGTAATAATAATACTAGGAATCAAAGTAATACCACAATCAGAAGCAAAGGTAGTAGAACGTCTTGGTAGTTATAATGCTACTTTAGGAACTGGACCACACTATGTAATTCCTTTTATTGATCGAGTTGCTAATACAGTAACTTTAAAGGAAATAGTAAAAGATTTTGCTCCACAACCAGTTATTACGAAAGATAATGTTACGATGCAAATAGATACTGTTGTTTATTTTCAAATAACTGATCCTAAACTATATACTTATGGGGTAGAAAATCCAATAAATGCTATTGAAAATTTAACGGCTACAACTCTTAGAAATATTATAGGAGAATTGGAGCTTGATCAAACATTGACATCAAGAGATATAATTAATTCTAAAATGCGTTCTATTCTAGATGAAGCAACTGATCCTTGGGGTATAAAAGTTAATAGAGTAGAAGTTAAAAATATTTTACCACCTAGAGATATTCAAGAGGCAATGGAAAAACAAATGCGAGCTGAACGTGAAAGACGTGAGAAGATTCTTCAAGCAGAAGGTGAGAAGAAAGCCGCTGTTTTAATTGCTGAAGGAGAAAAAGAAAGTACTATTCTAAGAGCTGATGCTAAAAAAGAAGCTGAAATTAGGGAGGCTGAGGGAAAAGCTGAAGCTATTATGAAAGTAAAAGAAGCTGAAGCAGAAGGAATTAAACTAATTAAAGCAGCTAAAGCTGATGAAGCAGTATTAAAACTAAGAAGTTATGAAGCTATGGTTAAAGTAGCTAATGGTACAGCAACTAAAATAATTGTTCCAAGTGACTTACAAAATCTAGTAACTACTGGTTCTATTTTAAAAGAAACAATTAAAGAAGAAAAAGATAATAAATAAGATAGCCATTATTGACTATCTTTTAATGTGTCTATAATCATCTTGATAACAATCTCTTCCATCTTATCATAATCAAAATTTGGGTGCTTATGATAAGACTCTTCATGAGCTAAACTATCAATAAGATTAACAATGATATGAATTTTCTCTTTTAGATTTTCTTTATTATATCCGTTATTTAAAAATAGGTTATATAATTTATCAGTAAGAATAAGTTCCTTCTCTTTAAATATCTTTTCTACATCATCATCTAAATGTTCCATTGAAGTAAGCTCTTGATGAGCTTTTTTAGTTGAAGTATGTTGCTTTTTATTAATAGTAATTATTTCTTTAAAGAAACTAGCTAGATTATCAGGCAGTTTCTTGTTTTCATCTATTAAAGAAATAGTAGGAAACATTATCTTATCGGTATAACATTTAACCCCTTCTAAAAATATTTCTTTTTTATCATTAAAATACTGATAGATAATTCCGGTTGAGACATTGGTATATTTAGCTATATCACTAGTAGTAGTATTATAGTAACCATTATTGCACATTAATTCAAAACCTTTTTCAATGATTCTATTTCTTTTTTCAATTGACCTTTTTTGAGTAGGCATTCTTGTTTCACTCATCATTATCACTTCCAATATTAATTATACAATACTTAAAAGAAAATGTGAATAAATATTCATATTTTTGTTGACGGACTAATAAATCGGAATTATAATCTAAATATGAAATATAATTCATATATGAGAGGTGTTTTATGGAAGAACAAATTAAGTTTCAAAATGTAGTTAAAAGCTACGAAGTGGGGGATGTGAACTTTAAGGCTTTAGATGGTGTTAGTTTCTCTATTCCTAAGGGAGAGTTTGTTGTAATACTTGGACCATCAGGAGCTGGTAAGTCTACCTTACTAAACCTTTTAGGAGGAATGGACAAGGTTACTAGTGGTAAGATTATAGTAGATAATGATGTAATATCAGACTATAGTGATAGTCGCCTTACTAAGTATAGAGCAGAAAAAGTAGGTTTCATCTTTCAGTTTTATAATATTTTACCAACTCTTACTGTTTTAGAAAATGTCGAGTTAGTTAGTGATATTGTAAAGACTAAAAAAAGTGCTAAGAAGATATTAAAAGAAGTAGGACTAGAAAAACATGCTAATAAATTTCCTAATCAGTTATCAGGTGGAGAACAACAAAGAGTCTCTATTGCTAGAGCAACTTATAAAGATCCAAGCATTATTCTAGCAGATGAGCCAACCGGAGCCCTTGATTCTAAGACAGGGGTAGAGGTATTAAAACTTTTAAAGAAACAGTGTGATGCCAATAATGGAGAAAACACAGTTATTATAGTTACTCACAACTCTTTAATTGCTGAAATAGCTAACCGCGTAATAAGACTAAAGAATGGTAAATTAGAGTCAGTTACTGTAAATAAACATCCAAAAAATATTGATGAAGTAGAGTGGTAAATATGCTAAGACGAAAAATGATACGTGACATTTTAAATAATAAGTCACAGTTTATTACTATACTTTTAATGATAACAATTGGAGTTATGGTCTATGCTGGTATAGAAGCATATATGGATGGTATGAAATATACAGCAGATAGATTTTATACTGAGAATAATCTTCAAGATATAAATGTTTTAGGATCATCTTTTAAAAAACATGATGTAGAAAAAATAAAAGATATAGAAGATGTAGTTAATGCTGAAGAAAAATTAGTTGTCAATATGACTGATAGCAAGAATGATGATAAGTCTTACTTAGTATCTTTTATCTCTTCTAATAAGATAAGTAAGTTTTATGTAAAAGAAGGATCTAAGTTTTCTAAAGATAAAAAAGGTCTTTGGTTAGATTACTTTTATGCCAAAGAAAATAATTTAAAAGTAGGGGATATTCTTTCCTTTAAGTATGAAGGTTATACCTTTAAAGAAAAGATTATTGGTCTTATTTATGTACCGGATCATGTCTATGATGTAAAAGATGCTTCTCAGTTAATGCCTAATCATAAGACTTATGGCTTTGTTTATATGTCTATTAATGAACTAGAAGATTATGTCAAAGACAAAATGAAGAGTGAACTTAGTGAAAAGTTGAATAAAGAGATAGATGATGCGACTTTTGCTAAATTAAATAGTGATTTTAATTATCTAGATTATGTACCTTTTAACTATATAATGGTTGATGTTAATAAAAAGAGTAATGTAGATAAAGTAAAGAATGAAATAGATGATAAGATAGATAACTCTCTTGCTACTATAAAAATAGAAGATAGTGCTAGTTACCAAATGTATCAAGGAGAAATTGATGAGGGAAAAGCATATGTTGGTATATTTTCTTCCTTATTCTTATTTATCGCTTTACTATCTGTTATAACAACAATGACTAGAGTGGTTAAAAATCAAAAACTACAAATTGGTACTTTAAAAGCTTTAGGATTTTCTAAGTTTAAGATAACTAAACACTATATTGCTTATGGCTTTTATATATCTATTTTAGGAGCAATACTAGGAATACTATTAGGAAGATATTTCTTAGGTAGTACTTTCTTAGGACTAGAGATGTCTTTCTTTGAAATGCCAAATGGAAAAGTATTTATAAATAACTCTACCTATTTAGTGGCTATTCTTACTGTTTTAGTAGTAAGTTTAATAACTTTTATTACTTGTTACAAAGAACTAAAGAAAAGACCAGCTGACAGTTTAAGAATAAGTTTACCAAAAGTAAATAATAAGAGTTTAAATATTACTACTAAAGGTATTTTTAAAAAATTAGGATTTGCTAGTAAGTGGAATCTAAGAGATATCTTAAGAAATAAATTTAGAACAGTAACAGGTGTTATTGGGATAGTTGGATGTTGTACTTTAATAGTATGTGCCTTAGGTATGCTTAACAGTATGAATTACTTTATTAAACTACAATTTGATAATCTTTATAATTTTGATTATAAACTTTCTTTAAAAGATAATATTTCTAATGAAAGACTAAATGAGCTAACTGATAAGTATGGAAATAATACTAGTAAGACTTTAAATATAGAGATAAAAGATGCTAATGGTAAGAAGAGTAATAATACAATATTTGTTGATCAAGCTAATAACTATATTAGATTTATTGATAATAAATATAAATTTATTAAATTAACAAAAGATGATGGTGTTTATGTAACTTATAAGTTTAGAGATAGTAATAACTTAAAACTAGGAGATACTATTACTTGGCATATTTATGGTGATAAGAAGTACTATAAATCTAAGATAGTAGGATTTTATAAAGATCCACAAGTACAAGGATTATCAGCTTCTAGTAAGTATATAGAAAGCTTAGGTATCAATTACAAACCTGATGCTATTTATACTAATAAGAATTTAGCAAAGACTAAAACTATTAAAGATGTTGAAATGGTACAAAATATCAATGAATTAAAAGATTCTATTACTAATATGCTTTCTATGATGCGACAAATGATAATTATAATAATTGTCTTTGCAGTTTTACTAGGTGTTGTAATTATCTATAATATGAGTATCTTATCTTTTGGAGAAAAGGAATATCAATTTGCTACTTTAAAAGTACTTGGTTTTTCTGATAGAAAGATTAAGAAAATATTCATGATGCAAAACAGTATTATTACTATTATCTCTATCATTGTTGGTTTACCAACTGGTTATTTTTTGACCTCTTATTTATTTAAAGTTTGTCTAGATGATAATTTTGATTTTGGTGTTAATATTGAATTTTGGACTTATTTAATAGCTAGTATTGGAACATATCTAGTATCTTACTTAGTTTCTAAGTATTTGGCTAAAAGAGTTGATAATATTGATATGGTTAGTAGTTTAAAAGCTAATGAATAAAGTGGACTAAAAAAGTTCACTTTTTTAAATTTCTACTCTAGAAAGGAGATTTTACATTTTTCGGTATGTTTGATAAGCGGATTTATTAAATTGCTCCTTCAATTTGTTAAATTGATGGGGTAAAACAGGTCTAATTTACAATTTTCACTTTTTGCTTTCTAATTTTTATTATGATAGATTAGGAGCGAAAGGAGGTGAATACAATCGATTTAGACGAAAAAATATCTTTAAGACTTTCTAGATTAAGAGATAATCTTATTAAAAATGGTAAAGTAATACCGGGTACTACTGATACTATGTTTAAGATTGTTATGACATCTTGTAAGTCTTATCTTACTT
>CAVLCG010000018.1:0-16700 GCA_963661445.1 bacterium
AATGCATATACCCTTATGTAGACTGGGCCTATGCATTTTTGCTGCAAAACAAAAGTTATTTACATTATATGATAGATTTTTTTCTGTGGCAAGTAAAAAATCTAATTCTTTTTGGAATTAGACATTGCCTCCTTGATAGATATTATCTTTTACCATCTTCTTATCTATCTCATTTAACACTTCAAATTTCTTTAAAAGCCAAGTTGGTTCTATTAAATCTTCCTTTTTAGGGTCTCCGGTTATTCTATGAATTACTATTTCCTTTCTTAAATAAGTTAATTGTTTGACAGTAATATTTACATATTCATCTCTTGTTAATACTTTGAAAGGATGAGCTTTGTAGATTATCTCAAGTGGAGTATTCTTTAGAATATGAAGCATATGTATTTTTATTCCTTGTATATCTAGATTATTTAAGTGTTTAACGGTGTTTAACATATCTTCTTCCGTTTCATAAGGTAATCCATTTATGATGTGGACAACTACATTGATATTTTTGGCTCTTAATTTTTTTACCATGGATTCAAACTCTTCAACAGTTTCGCCTCTATTAATTAACTTTAGAGTTTCCTTCTTACTAGATTGTAATCCAAGCTCTACTTGTAAATAACACCTTTTACTAATTGATTCTAAATAGTCAAGACACGGATCACTTATAGAATCACTTCTAGTAGCAATGGCAAGTCCTACACAGTCTTTATGGTTTATAAATGGTTCAAAGTAACTCTTTAAAATATCAACACTAGCATAAGTATTAGTCCTTGCTTGAAAGTAAGCAATAAATTTAGCATTTGGCCACTTACTTTGCATCATCTTTTTACCTTTGCTAAATTGCAACATTAGACTGTCGTTTATGTCACCAGCAAAGTCACCACTACCAGATTTAGAACAAAAAATACAACCACCATTACTTTTTTTACCATCAATATTAGGACAAGAAAAGTTAGCATTTAAACTAACTTTAGCAATCTTACCACCAAACTTATGTTGATAAAAGTAAGTTAAAGTATGATATCTTTTATTATCAATGGTATAAGGAAACTTATTCTCCATAGTTAACACCTATATAAGATAGTAGTAAAGCTTGCTTATAATTTTTAGAGAAGAAAATACTAAGAGCTTTATTTTCTCTTTTATTATTAGTTATATTTCTTAAGAAGAATAATGTTATTAATTTAGAGTTAATAGTCCTAGATATTTTTTTGTTTTTAATTTGTTTTTCAATTTCTTTAGTTATTTTTTCACAAGAATTAGTTTTATCTTTTATTATTCTGAAATAATCAGCTAAATAGTAAATTGAATCTTCTCTTAATTTAAATTCTTTACCAATATCTTCAATTAATTTTAATAGTTGCTTTTTTGTTAGATTAGTATCTAATAACTTAGAAAGTTCATCTTTGTTCTTTTCGTAGAACTTAGTAATTTCATTCTTTCTAAAAGTAAAGTAATCACCATCTAATCTCTTAAAGGCTTTCATTGTGTCATTATAGCCGAAATTCATATTTATCTTAGCTTGTTCACTATTAAAGTCTAGAAAGAAAGATATTTTGTTCTTTGGCTTAATATAAGTTGTTTTTATATTTCCTTTTGGTAATTTCTTTAGTCCTGGGGCTCTAAGATCAACAATTATAGCTTCAGTGGCACCTAACTCTAAAGCAAGATTAACTGGTAAGTTATCATAAAAACCACCATCTATATATTTATCACCATCAATATCTTTCATCTGAAAAGCTGGATAACAAGTAGCAGATGCCATTAAATAATCAACTAATTTATCTTTGGATATGTCCTTCTTAGAAATAATTAGTGGTTTCTTAGTAGAAAAATTATAAGTGATTAAACCATAATCAATATCTGATTTATAAAATCTTTTCATGTTAATAGCTTTTCTTATAATATCTTCAATTTTTTTAATATCCATTCCACCATTTTTAAAGAAATTATCACCATAAAGCATTAAGATATCTTTTTTAGTATCACTCTTTGGTTGTTGTTCAAATAAATATTCAAGACTTAACTTATGCCAAATATATAAAGCTTTCAAATAAGTCTTTTGAGTCATTAAAGCTCCATTTAAGGCCCCGATAGATGTACCAGTTACTATATCATATTTAATATGTAATCTTCTAAGAGCTTTCCAAACTCCTATTTCATAACTACCTTTACTACCGCCACCAGATAGTACTACTGCTCGTTTCATAAACCTCTCCCTCTCAAATTTGACTATATTATAGCACATATTTTTTGGTAAATCTATGCAAAAATCAATAACAAATTAGTAAATAATGTTGCCTCTTTTTTTTCTTCTTTGATATAATTGTTACAAGAGTAGGTGGTAGTAGTGAAAGTAAAGAAATTAAAGTTAAAAAAAGGAGCAGAAAATATTGTTAAATATGTTTTAGTTGCTATAGTAGTATTACTATGTTTATTAATTTTTATTTCTACTAAAAAACATACTTTACAAAAAATTGGTTATAGTAAGAAAGCATCAAGTGTAATAGTTAGAAAACTAAAATGGAATAAAGTTAAAGAAGTAGGAAAAAATAAGACTTTAAATGCCGCT
Source organism: bacterium (assembly GCA_963661445.1). GTDB lineage: Bacteria > Bacillota_I > Bacilli_A > RF39 > UBA660 > Onthousia. The sequence continues at coordinate 2,564 of CAVLCG010000018.1, forward strand.
TTTGAAAGTAATGATTATAAAGAAGAAAATTTTGATCATTATAAGAATATAGAGTATCAACCATTAAAAGATATAATTCCAAGTATTAATAAATTAATAGAGAAAGGTTATACCGATAACCAAATATCTTTAATACTAGCAAGAGGTAATAATAGTGAAGTAAAAGAATTTGCTAAAAGAGGTAAAGTTAAATATTTAGATGAATTCTTTTCCGTTGATTATTCGCATCTATCTAAATATGATAGATATGTAGCTTATCAAAATAAGGAAAATGATACTGCTGATATTACTGTTTTAAATGTTGAGCTTGATTTTGATAAAGATGAATATCAAGATGTAGAAGTGATTGATAAGTTTTCTCCTACTGTTTTAGTTAATAAACATCATCAGTTAAGTAGTAAGTATGTACCAAAAGATTTAATAAACTTTCAAAGTGATGATGTAAAAGGTACTAGTAAGATAAGAGCTAATAAAGAAGTAGTAAATGCTTTTCATAAGATGCGGGAAGCGGCTAAAGAAGATGGTAAAGATATAGTAGTAAACTCAGGCTATAGAAGTTATGCAGACCAAGAAGAGACTGTCTCTTACTATCAAAATGCTTATGGTGATAGTTATGTAGAAAAAAATATTGCTAAAGCAGGATACTCTGAACATCAAACGGGAATGTCTATAGATGTAGCCAGTAAAAATACTACGGTCTTTACTGATAGTGAAGAATATACTTGGATGATGGAAAATGCTTATAAGTATGGATTTATCTTACGTTATCCAAAATCTAAAGAAGATGTAACACTATATAAATGTGAACCATGGCACTATCGCTATGTTGGTACTAAAATAGCTAGTTATATAAAGAAAAATAATATAACTTATGATGAATACTATGTTATGTTTTTACAACAAGACTAATTTGTGATATTATAAAATAAAGAATAGAAAGGATGATATAAATGTATCCACTAGGTAAACAGTTTAGAATGGATTTAACAAAATCTAAGAGTGATGAAAAATGTATTGTTAAAGGTGATAAGTATCGTTTTACTATCCTTAGTGAAAGACTTATTAGACTTGAATATAATGTAAATGGTCATTTTGTAGATAAGCCTAGTCAGTTTGCTTTATATCGTTCTTTTACTTATCCTAATTATCAGGTGAAACAAGATAATAAATTCTTAGAAATTACTACCAAGTACTTTAGACTTACTTATGTTAAAGAAATGCCTTTTACTGGTAGTAAAGTAGATCCTATGAAAAACTTAAAGATAACACTTCTTAGTAGTAAAAATGAAAATGAAAATAGAGATTGGTATTATGGTCATCCTGAAGTTAGAAATATGAATGGTAATATGATAAGTGAAGATGTTACCATTCCAAGTAATTTAAAAAGAGGACTTTATTCTCTAGAAGGATTTGCTTCTATCGATGACTCTAACAGTTTATTGTTTTTAGAAGATGGAACCTTTGAACAAAGAGAAGCTGGTAGTACTGATATATATGTATTTATGTATAATAAAGACTTTTCTTTAGCACTTAGTGATTATTTTAAATTAACAGGTAATCCTTCACTTATCCCTAGATATGCACTAGGTAACTGGTGGAGTAGAAATACTACATATGATCCTGATAAGGTTATGGATACTATTAGTCATTTTGAAAGAAGAAAAGTACCACTTGCTATCTTTCTTTTAGATAAAGACTGGCATTATCGTGATGTTGGTGATAATAAAGATCTTCATACTGGTTTTACTTTTAATGCTAATTTATTTCCTAAACCAAAAGAATTTATTGACACCTTACATGAACACAATGTTAGAGTTGGTTTAGAAATAGATCCAACAGAAGGAATTTATCCTCATGAAGCTTATTATCAGCAGGCTTGTCAATATCTTGATATAAAAGACAATAAAATAATAGTGTTTGATCCTTTAAATCCCAAACTATTAGATGTTTATTTTAAACTTTTTCTTCATCCCTTAGAAAGTATGGGAGTAGATTTCTTATTCCATGACTATAAAGGCGATAACCAAGCTTTAAAACTATTAGCATATAATCATTATAATTATTTGGATTCAGGAAGAAATCCAGCTAAGCGTAGTTTAATATTAGCAAGAAATGGTTTATATGCTCCACATAGATACCCAATTTTATATGCTGGTAGTAGTGAAATATCTTGGAATGGTTTAAGAGAAATATCAGCTAGTACTTTAAGTGCTAGTAACATAGGTGTATCATTCTGGAGTCACGATGTTGGTGGTAACCATGGAGGTATAGAAGAAAGTGAACTATATCTTCGTTATGTAGAACTAGGATGTTTTAGTCCCATATTAAGATTTCATGCCGCAAGAGGAGTTTACTATAAAAGGGAACCATGGCGTTGGGATATAAAGACAGAAACTATTGCTAATGATTATTTAAGATTAAGACATCGCTTAATACCATATCTATACACAGAATGTTATCACTATTATAAAGATGGTAAATGTCTTGTAGAACCGTTCTATTACCAGTATCCTTGGGTAATAGATGATAATAAATATAAGTATCAGTATTTCTTTGGAAAGGAATTATTAGTATGCCCTATTCTTAAAAAGAAAGAAGTTACTATGAACCGTACTATTCATGAGTTTTATATTCCTGAAGGTATTTGGTATGATTTTAAGACAGGAAAGAAATTCCCTGGTGCCAAAAAATATGTATCTTTCTTCCGTGAAGAAGATTATCCAGTATTCGCTAAGAGTGGAGCAATTATACCTCTATCTAATAGGAGTGATAGAAATAATATTGGTTTACCACTTGATCTTGAGATTCATATTTTTCCAGGAACTTCTAACGTCTATACTTTATATGAAGATGATGGCCTAACTTCATTATATAAAGAAGGACTATTCTTAAAAACGAATATAGATTACAACTATTTAAAAAATAATTATACTGTTATTGTTAGATCAGTAGAAGGTAAAAGTGGAGTAGTGCCACAAAAGAGAAATTATCGTTTTAGATTTAGAAATACTAAGCAAGCAGAAGACGTTAAAGCTTACTACAATGATAGAGAAATACCAATCGCTTCCCAGTACATTGAAGATAATGACTTTGTAGTAGAGGTAAGAAAAGTTAATACTATTGGTCAATTAACCCTAATGTGTCGTGGTAAAGATATTGAAATAGATGCTGTTCGTTTGATAAATGAAGATATCAATAGTATCTTAATGGACTTACAAATAGAAACTTACTTAAAAGAAAAAATAGCAGATATAATCTTTTCTGACTTACCAATAAAGAAGAAAAGAATTGCTATTAGAAAATTGAAACGTGACTCTTTATCAAAAGAATATATAAATCTATTCTTAAAATTATTAGAATATATTGAACAAGTCTAGGATAGAAATATCCTTTTCTTTTGTCTTTAATCCTACTAGAGATGAAAGTATGATATAATACTTGGTAAAGAACTTATTAAGGAGTTGATAATTATGCCATTACCAAAGTATAAATATTCTAAAGTCATAGAGTACTGGAAAAGTAAAGAAATAAATACGGTAGAAAAAGCTAATAATATTTTGGATAACTTTAGTATTTTGTTTGCTTACAATTCTGGTACTATTGAAAATAAAGAAATTACTTATCATGATACTAGAGAAATATTTGTAAATGGAAAGGTAATAAACTTTACTGGAAATTTAAGAACATTATATGAAATAGAAAATCAAAAAAGATGTTATTATTATGTCATACCTAAAGTAATTGATAAAGTACCTTTAAATGAAGAACTTATAAAAAAAATTCATAAGATACTAACAAAAGGTACTTATGATGAGAGAAGATATGAAATTAATAAAGAACGAGCAGGAGAATACAAAAAACACGATTATGTAACAGGTAAAAATGAAGTTGGAACTAATCCAGAAAATGTTCAAAAAGAAGTTTTAGAATTATTAGAAGAAATAAATCATGTTGCTAATCCAACTGATGAAGAAGTTATCAAAATAGCTGCTTATACACATAATGTTATTGAACAAATTCATCCGTTTGCAGATGGGAATGGTAGGCTGGGAAGAACTCTAGCTAATTATGTTTTAATGTTTTATAACTTACCACCTATCATAATATATGATGAAGATAAAAAATATTATTATGCCGCTTTAGAAAAGTTTGACGAAAAAGATGACTTATCATCAATGGTAGAATTTTTTAAATATGAAATGGAAAAGACTTGGGAAAAGGCACTTGATAGAGAATATAATGTTTCAAAGTTACCAAACAAGCTTGCTGATTATATCAATGATGATAATAATATAGGATAGAAATATCCTTTTCTTTTTACAAATAATTCATTGATTTTCACCAGAAATTATCATATAATGGTAAAAAGAGGTGAAAATATGCTAATAACAAATGATGCTATATTAAAAAATTTAGCCAATTATTCTAATAAAAACAATAAATTATCAAGAGAAGTTAGAGATGGAAAAATAATTAAAATAGTAAATGGATTATATGAAACAAATTCCAATACACCAGGTTATTTATTAGCTGGAAGTATTTATGGACCGTCATATATTTCTTTTGAATATGCTTTATCATATTATGGAATGATACCAGAAAGAGTTACTACAATAACTTGTGCTACCTTTGCTAAAAAAAAGAAAAAACAATTTAATACACCGTTTGGCACTTTTACATATAGAGATATTCCAATATTAGCATATCCAGAAGAAATAATTTTAAAAGAAGAAAATAATTACTCATATCAAATTGCATCTAGAGAAAAGGCTTTGTGTGATAAACTTTATACCTTAAAACCATTAAAAAATTATTCTAATTTGGAAAAGATGCTATTTTCTGATTTACGTATAGATAGTGAGAACTTTAATAAATTAAATGTAGAAAAAATAGAAAAGTTAAGTGATTTATATCATTCAACTAATGTTTTATTATTAGCTAAATATATGAGGAGGAAGAAAGATGAATAATATTATAGAACAAATGCTTTCAAAGTATGAAATAAGAAATACAAATGATGAAATAAATGCCTTAAAAGAAATTATTCAAGAGATAATCTTATCAGGATTAGCTAGAGGAAATTTTTTTGATGAAGCAGCATTTTATGGTGGAACAGCACTTAGAATTTTTTATAGATTAGATAGATTTTCTGAAGACTTAGATTTTGCTCTTATCCAGCCAAATAAAAACTTTGATTTAAGTAAATATTTTGTCTATCTTGAAAAAGAATTAAAAGCTTATGGACTAAATCTTGAAATTAATACTAAACAAAAAAGTATGGAATCAAATATAACCTCAGCATTTGTGAAAGGTGATACTCTAGAGCATATTTTAAAATTTTTCCCCAATGAAGAAAATCATAAATATAATCATATGTTAAAAAATATAAAAATAAAATTTGAGGTAGATATTAATCCACCAAGTGGGGCAACATACGAAGAAAAATATAAACTATTACCTAGTCCTCATCAGATAAAAATATATGATAAAGAATCTTTGTTTGCTGGAAAAATACATGCCATACTATGTCGCAATTGGAAAACAAGAACAAAAGGAAGAGACTTATATGATTATATATTCTTTTTAGCAAATAATACAAAGGTAAATCTAGAATTAGTTAAAAATAAATTAATTGAATCTAATTATATAAACGATAATGACAAATTTTCTATAGATGATTTAAAGAATTTACTAATTAATAAATTTAAAGAAATAGATTATGCCGAAGCAAAAGAAGATGTTATTCCTTTTATAAAAAATACAGAGAGTCTTAATATATGGAGTAGTGAATTTTTTATAAGTATTACAAAAGAACTGACTATATAGATTATTATTAATAAATTTAATAAATTTTAGTCTAATTTAAGACATTTTATTAGAAATTTGGTAAAATGATAATATGAGGGGAGACCATGATATGAAAGCGATGATTACAGGGGCATCGAGTGGAATTGGAAGAGATATGGCTAAAATACTTAGTGATAAATCTTACGATTTAATATTGGTTGCCAGAAATAAAGAAGCTTTAGAGACTCTAAAGAAAGAGTTAAAGACTAAAGTAGAAATATTTGTTGTTGATCTTAGTGATACTTCTAAAGTAAAAGAACTTTATCAAAAAACTAAGAATGAAAAAATTGATTTGCTAATAAACAATGCAGGATATGGAATATTTGGTTCTTTTGATGAAACTAATCTAGATGATGAGTTAAATATGATAGATGTAAATGTTAAAGCTGTACATATACTAACTAAACTTTATCTAAAAGATATGAAAAAAAGAAATAGTGGTACTATCTTAAATGTTGCTAGTAGTGCCGCTTTTTTCCCAGGACCATTACTATCTAGTTATTATGCTAGTAAAAGTTATGTCTACAAGCTAAGTCTTGCCATTAATGAAGAATTAAAGAGATGTAAGAGTAATGTTAAAATATCAGTCTTATGTCCAGGACCAGTAGCTACTAATTTTAATAATCGAGCAGGAGTTACTTTTTCTGTTAAACCACTAACTAGTTATTATGTAGCAGACTATGCCTTAAAGAAATGTTTAAAGGGAAAGACCATTATTATTCCTTCGCTAACTATGAAGTTAGGAAAGTTTTTCTCTCACTTTGTAAGTGATAAGTTTATTGCTAAAATAACTTATAATATTCAAAAGAAGAAGGAAAAGTAATGGCCCTATTAGCCGTAGAAAATCTTGATATTATTCCATTTAAAGGAATGAATAAAACCTTTAGAAATGGTACTATTTCCTTTGTAGCAGGTGCTAATAATTCTTATAAGACACATTTAATTAAAGTGTTATCAGGCATAGTTAAGACAGAAGAAAAAATAAGAGTCAATAGAACATTTGTAGAACAAATTACTGCTAAACAATATCCTTATCAAATTCAAACAATCTTTGAAGACAAGAAATTTAAAACAACAACCGTAAAAGAAGAAATTATTTTAACACTTATCAAAACTAATATCCCCGATGAAGAATTTACTAAAACTAAAAGAAAAATCTTATCCCTCTTTCAACTTACTAAAGAAGAAAATAAAAATATAGAGGACTTAGATAAGTTTAGTAAAATAAAATTAAATCTAGCTTGTGCTTTTATCTATAACCCCGAAATAATGTTAGTAGATGACATTTTTAAATACTTAACAGAAGAAGAATTGAAATTTATTGCTAAGATATTTAAAGAATATAAAGATAAAATAAAATTTATCTGTATGACTAATAATCTTGATGTTCCTCTTTACTTTGATGAAGTTGACTTATCTATTCTAGATAAAGGTAGAATTGTTAAAGAAGGAGATATCTTATCAGTACTTGATGATGACAGTATGCTAAATAAATTAGGATTTAGACTACCATTTATGATTGATTTATCTTTAAAACTAAAGTATTATAATTTAGTCGATAAAATTATTTTAGATCAAAAAGAAATGGTGGAGATGTTATGGAAATAAAACTTACTCATGTAAAGACAACTAACTTAACTGATATATCTATTACCATACCATCATCTGTTATAACAGGTATCACTGGTGCAAATAGTAAAGAAATACTAGAAGTTATTTCTTTTTCTAACGAGTTTAAAGGTAGTATCTATTTTGATAAAGAAAGAATAACTAAAAAGAAGCAAAATGAGTATAAAAAAAAGACTTATTATGTTCCCTTAGAATTTGAACTAGATTATCCTTTATATACTGTAGAAGAGTATCTAAGATATTTTATCTTAACTAATTTCTTGAAAGTAAATAATATAGATGAAAAAATAGAGGGAGCTTTAAAGATAGTAGGTTTTGATAAGAAAATACTTAAAAGAACAATAACTACACTATCATCGAGTGAAAAAAAATGGTTTCAATTATCCCTTGCTTTCTTAATTAATCCAAGCATCTTACTACTAGATAATCCTTTTATCTATTTTGATGAGAAAGATAAGATAAAACTAGTAAGAATCTTAGAAAGACTTAAGGATAAGTTTCATAAAACGATAATTATTACTAGTAGTGACCAAGATCTTTTATATGAAATAACTAGATATTTAGTAGTACTAAAAGACGGATACCTATATCAAGAAGGAATTACAGAAAGTGTTTATTATTATCTATTTGATGAGAAAAAACTAGGTATTCCCCTTCCTAAAATAGTTTCTTTTATCAAACTAGTAGAAAGTAGTAAGAAAGTTAAACTAGATCACAGAAAAGATATAAAAGATTTAATGAAAGATATTTATAGAGAGGTAAGATAGTATGAGATTTTTAATACATTTTTCTTATGATGGTAGTTCTTTTCATGGTTATCAAACTCAACCAGGATATAGGACTATTCAAGAAGAGTTGGAGACTGCTGCAACTAAAATTAATAATGGGGAAAAAGTAAAAGTAGTAGCAAGTGGGAGAACTGATAAGAAAGTTCATGCCTATCATCAAGTAGCACACCTAGATATGAATGTTTCCATTAGTCCTAAACAAGTAAAAAGAGCAATGAATAGATATTTACCTAGTGATATTCATGTCTTTGAAGTAGAGGAAGTAAGTAGTGGCTTTCATGCTAGATATTATGTTATCTCTAAGACTTACGAGTATCACTTAAATATGGGGGAATATAATCCTATTAGAAGAAATTACTGTTATCAACATAATTATAAATTAGATATAGAAGCAATGCGAAAAGCTATTACATATTTTATTGGTACACATGACTTTAGAGCCTTTGTTACTGAAAATAGTATTAAAGATAATTGTGTTAGAACTATAACAAATGCTTCTATAACCTTAGATGATTACTATAAAGATGAGATTGTATTTACTTTTGAAGGTAATGGATTCTTAAGATATCAAGTTAGAAATATGGTTGGATTATTAATAAAAGTTGGTACTGGTAAGATAGATTATAAATTAGTAAAAGAAATACTTGATAGTAAAGTAAGAGGAAAATATGGAACAACAGCGAAAGCAGAAGGACTTTATTTGAAAAATATTGTGCTAAAAAGTTGACAAATCAAAAGATTATGGTATAATTTTAATCGGTACATTTAAATCCCCACATAAATTAAACGGTGGGAACGTTTGATTTAAGTAAAGGAGAAAAATATGAATAGTTTTATGCAAAAAAAAGAAACAGTTACAAGAAATTGGTATGTAATCGATGCTGAGGGAAAACCTCTAGGACGTGTTGCTAGTAAAGCTGCAGTTTTACTACGTGGTAAACATAAACCTACTTATACACCTCATATTGATTGTGGAGACTACGTAATTATCGTTAATGCTTCTAAAGTATTATTAACTGGTAATAAGTTAGAAGATAAGAAATATTACAATCACTCTCAATATCCAGGTGGATTAAGAGTTCGTACTGCTAAAGAAATGGTAGAACGTTATCCAGAAGAAATGGTAGAAAAAGCTGTTAAAGGTATGTTACCTCATAACCGTTTAGGTCGTGCTATGTACAAGAAATTATTTGTATATAGAGGTGAAAATCATCCTCATATGGCTCAAAAACCAGAAGAAATGGATATTTAAGGAGGTTTAAGTTATGGCAAAAGATAAAGTTTATACTGGAACAGGTAGAAGAAAAACATCAGTTGCTCGTGTAACTCTTACAAGAGGAACTGGTAAGATTACTATTAATGGTCGTGATGTAAATGAATATTTCCCACACCAAACAATGGTAATGGATTTAACTCAACCATTAGATATTACTGGTACAAGAGATATATTCGATGTAACAGCTAATGTTTCTGGTGGTGGATGCTCAGGACAAGCTGGAGCAGTAAGACATGGTATTACTAAAGCATTATTAATTTATGATGCAGCAACTCCAGTTGAATCAGAAAATAGCTTCCGTAGAATTCTTAAGAAGGAAGGATTTATTACAAGAGATCCACGTAAGAAAGAACGTAAGAAACCAGGACTTAAAAAAGCACGTCGTGCACCACAATTCTCAAAACGTTAATTGTTTCTATTCCTCGAAAATTTATATTTTCGGGGTTTTGTGTTTTTGGAGGTAAAATGAAAAAAATTCTTTCTAACTTTGATTTGAAAATTATTGCTATTATTACTATGACAATTGATCATATTGGAGCTATTATGTATCCGAATATAGATATTTTTAGAATAATTGGAAGAATAAGTTTTCCAATCTTTGCTTTTTTATTAGTAGAAGGATTTAAGCATACTAGTAATAAACTTAAATATTTTCTAAGACTACTTTTATTTGCAGTTATTGCACAACCTATTTATGACTATGCTTTTAATAATCAAGGTTTAAATATCCTATTTACATTTTCACTATCATTTCTATTATTAAGTAGCTTAGATTTTATAAAGAAAATTATAAATAAATATAGTAAAGGTATAGAAAACTATCTTTATAAAACAGTATTTTATTCATTAACCTATATTTTATTTGCCCTTTCTTCTCTATTACTTAATGTTGACTATCAGGCTTTAGGAATAAGTTTAGTCTTTATATTTTATTTAGTACCTAATCTTTATTTATCATTTTTATTATATTTACTAGCAGTTATATTTCTTGCAACTAATACTATTCAATTCTATAGTCTATTATCATTTATATTTATCTATTTATATAATGGTAAAAAAGGCAATAATATTAAGTATTTCTTTTATCTATATTATCCACTGCATCTTCTAGTTTTAAAAATGTTGCAAATTTTGTAGCATTTTTTTTAGTTTTGCATAAATTACTTTAGAGGGAGGAATGTGTATGTTAAAACTAACTATTTTGCAGCAGATGTTAGTTGTTTCCATCGCCCTAAGCACTATTACTTGTGCCTTAGTTCAAAAAACAAAGAGATGTTTAAAATGTTCATCTTGTCTATGTCTTTATAGCTTTGCAGTCAATTTGGTATTAGGTGTCCTTTTTTGTATCACTTTTACCTCTATTACCTTTCCTGAAAGTTTATGGGTAGGATTTTTTAGTTTTATTGGAGCTGATACAATTTATAAGTCTTTAGAAGGAAAACTTAAATCTTATAGAGATTTAACTAGTAGTGAAAATGTTACAGTTAGTAAGGAAAATATTATTGAGAGGAGTAAAAAATAATGGAGAAACCTCTTTATCCTAGTCCTTATATGCGAATAACTCAGGGGTATGGAGTAGGAACTCATAAGAATAGTTACGCTATAGATGATGGTGGAAGTGATTCAGGAATAGATTTTATTCTAGCCCCATTTACTGGGGTTATTAAAAAAATTTATCCAAATGATGCTAACGAAGTGTGGTTAGAAAGTGTGGATAAAGTTTTATATCCTGATGGTACAATTGATTATATGACTATGTTATTCGCTCATGATAATGATGTTTCTAATTTGAAAGTTGGTCAAGTAATTCCTAGAGGAACAAGATTTTATGAAGAAGGTACTAAGGGAAATGTAACAGGTAATCATGTTCATATGGAGTGTGGAAAAGGAAAATTTACTGGTAGTGGTTGGCATAAGAATGAAAGTGGCTATTGGTCTATTAATAATCCTAAAAATCCGGTTGAATGTCTTTGGATAGACGATAGTATTAAAATATTAAATAGTAATGGCTATAGTTTTAAAAGAATAGAGTTTATAAAAGAAGATGATACAAAAAAAGAAGAAGTATCTGATAATCAGAATAATACTTCAACTAGAAAAATAGAGTTAGTATTTACTTGTAAGAAAAGTGGTTTATATGCGATTGAATTAAAAGAAAATGAAAAATTATATATTGAATAATCTTTCATCCTAGAGTTATGTCTAATATCATCATAAGGACAAAACCAAATAATGTAAAGAAGGCCATTAGGTCTTTTTTTTTGTTGGTTTGACTCTCTGGTATTAGTTCTTCTACTACAACATAAATCATAGATCCGGCTGCAAAGGCTAGTAAGAATGGTAGAATTGTCTTTATCTTTAAAACAAGTATAGTACCGATAACCGCTGATATTGGTTCTACTATTCCAGAAAATTGTCCATAAAAGAAAGCTTTTTTTCTACTATATCCTTCTCTTCTTAGAGGAAGACTAACAGCACTACCTTCCGGAAAGTTTTGTAAACCTATACCAAGAGCGATAGTAAGAGCAGATAAAAGAGTAGTACCAGTTAAGTTATAGGCTAGACTACCAAAGGCTACTCCAATAGCAAGTCCTTCAGGAATATTGTGAATAGTTATAGATGATATTAACATAAAGCATCTTTTTCTACTGCCTTTGTTACCATCTTTCTTTTTATCAACTAAGTCATATATCTTATCGCCAATAAATAGTAAAGTACCACCCAGTAGAAAACCTATTGATATTACTAATGGACCATTCATTTTTAAAGTTTTTGTCATTTCTAAAGCAGGTGCAATTAGACTAAAGAAACTTGCTGCTATCATTACCCCGGCTGAAAAGCCAAGCATTGCATCCATTACTGTTTTATTAACCTTCTTAAAGAAAAAGACAATACTAGCTCCTAAAGCAGTTATACCCCAGGTAAATAAAGTGGCAATTAGTGTTTGCCAAACAGGAGATAAGTTTTTAAATGCTTCAAACAATTTTTTCACCTCTATTAGTAAATTATGTAATAAATAGTATTTGGAATGGGCTTTTAGTATATATTAAAAAGAGTCAATTGATTTTATGTTTAAATATTGATTAGTTTCATATAATATTAATGAAAGTTGAACTATAAATATTGACTTTTACCATAAAATATATTACATTATTGTTGCATTTAAATATATGTATGATGTAAATGTTTCTCGCTTCCGGGTGGCTAGCGAGTAATAAATAATCCCGGTCGTCAATGTCTCTCGCTTCTGGGTGGCTAGCGAGTAATAAATAATCCCAGTTGTAAATGTTAGAAAGCCTTATCTTAATTGATAAAGTTTTCTTTTTTTGCCTAAATAGAAAAATAAAACAAAAAAGTATTGACGAACATATGTTTATGAGATATTATATATACACCTTTAAAAAATGATTAATAGAAACTATAAATTTTAAAACATGTACAGTAAGGAGTTGATTTAATGAAAGTACAAACTGGATATTTATATCACATTAAAGATGAATTTTTTTATGAAATTAATGATGAAAGTCTAATGACCAATCATGAAAAAGGAAAAAAGAGACCAACATACTTTACTATTCAAGACAAAGAAATATTATGGTTTATACCACTAAGCAGTAAAGTAGAAAAGTATCAAGGAATAGTTGATAATAAATTAAAAAGATTTGGTTTTTGTAATACAATTTTAATTGTTGATGTTTTTGGAAAAAAGCATGCTATATTATTGCAAAACACCTTTCCAATATTAGAAAAATATATTGATCATGTGCATACTATTGATGGAAAACCTGCTAGAGTTCCAAAGACATTAGAAAAAATAATATTTAAAAACTTTAAAGACTTAATGGAATTAAAAGAACGTGGAGTTGATTTGTTTTTTACTGATATTGATAAAATGAGAAAACAATTAGAAAATGAATTAAGATGATGGTTTTTTATTAACAAATGAAAATATAATAAATACAACTTTGGAGGTGATAATTCTGAATTTTACAGTAATGAATTATAAGCTTGATAATGAACAATTAGAAATTGTTAATGATGATAATAAATACCTGTTTGTTTTAGCAGGAGCAGGTAGTGGAAAGACCTTGACTATACTTGGTAAGATAAAATATTTAATAGAAGAAAGACATATTCCAAAAGAAGAAATAATCTGTCTTACCTTTACAAATATGGCAGTAGAAAGCTTAAAAAAGAAGATAAAAGTAGAAATTAATGACGAGATAGAATGTTATACCTTTCATAAACTGGCTATGAAAATATTAGATGAAACTAACTATAATTATGAAATTGCTGATGATGAGTTATTAACAATGATTGTGGAAAACTTTTTTAATATAGATATTTTATCCTCACCATATCTTATAAAAGTAGTCTTAAGATACTTTAACATCTATTTTAGTAAAGATTATTATAAAAGATATCAAAAATTACTGATAACTAAAAACAAGGAAATACTATTACTGAAAAGACAAATAATAACTTTTATTCACTTATTTAAATGTGGTAATTATAAACTAGAAGATTATCAGAAATTTTTTAAAAAGATAAAAAGCTATCTTTTACCAATTACTTATTTAAAAGAAAAGTATTTTCT
>CAVLCG010000019.1:0-16464 GCA_963661445.1 bacterium
GTAATATAACTATTAACATGATAATAAAAACAAGACCAACTTTTCTTTTATTAAGTTGCCACCAATTTAATTTATCTATTTTTTCCATAGTGCCTCTTTTCAGTTACTATATTATAACATATTAATTATTTCTTTTAAACAGTAAACTTCACTAGTTATTATACCACAGGAACTTAACTTTTAAACCAAGATAAAAGGAACTTAACAATTCCTAACTTTCATCTTCAATATATTTAATAAGTTTTTCTATTCCATAATTATTAAAATCAACGTTTTCTTTTAGTAATATTTCAAAAATAACATTTGGATTATTTGTCTTAGAAGTTATTCTTATTTCATATAAGTCATTTTCTTTCCGTGATAGAAAATATCTTTTTCCATTTGATAATGCTTTACTATCAATATAGCAGTCACTTCTATCTAAATTAATAGGTATCTTTAGAAAAAGCTTGTTATTAGAAGAGTATAATTTATAGTTATAGTTTTTAAAGATAGATGCTAGTAGTTGCTCTACATCACTATAATATTTTTTAGGTAATGACTGACTACCGCTTTTCTTTCTTCGTAAAATGGTATTTACTTTATAAATTTCACTAAATTTACTAATGGGAAATAGTATTTTATTATCTTTATCATCAATTGTTACTACAAATTTAACATTTTTATTTTCCATATTAGAAACAATATAACTTAGTGCTATAGCTTCAGGAACACTTACTTTCATACCTGTTTCTGAAGCATTTTTATAAAGATTAAAGTTGTCATTTAGTATTTTAATTATTTCTTTTGAATAGTTATCTATCTTAAATTTATTTTTAGTACTATAAACAAACTTATCATTTTTAATTTCTACAACAAATTGGGAAGTTTGAGCTAAAGGCATTTTGATCTCTACATAAAATTTTTTATTGTTTTTATTTATAGTTATTAAAATATCCGGCACTGTACTATTTTCTTTACCATATTGTTCAACACTAACATCATAACTATATAACTTTTCCTTTATATAATCTGCTACTTCATCTTCAAATTTTTCCCACTTTTTCATAAATACACCTACACTTCTAATAATCCTTCAAATACCTCCTTTAATAGGGGTATTGGAACACTATTACCAAATTGCTTTAAAGCCTGATTATCATTATCAATAATTTTAAATTCTTCCGGAAATCCTTGTAATCTCGCTGCTTCTCTAGGACTTAGTTTCCTAACTCTACCATTTATATAGTAAGCTCCCGTTTTAGAAGCTGCCCCACCACTTGAAGCTGCTAGGGTTATTCCGATTCCGTTTTCATGGTAAATTCTATTACCCTGTCCACCGTTTGCTATTATACCAATTTGAACCGGTTTATTTACTCTTCCATTTTGTACTGCTTTCTTTAATTTTTCTTCATCAATATAAATATCTTTCCTAGTTAAGACATACTTATCTGTTTTTAAATCATCTTCTTTGATATCAGAAATAGTAACAAAAGAGGAACTACCAGTTGGAAATTTAAACTTACCACTATCAATATCTTTTCTTATACAAACTATTGCTATACGTTCTCTATTTTGTGGTAGACCAAAGTCTTTAGCGTTTAAAACCTTATAATATATATTATAGTTTAAAGTATTTAATGTATTTGAAACAACTTCAAAGGTAGCCCCACCATTATGAGCCTTCAAGTTTTTTACATTTTCTAATAAAATAATTTTAGGCTTATGATACTTTACTATTCTTGCTATATCAAAAAATAAAGTTCCTCTAGTATCCATAAATCCTTTTTGTTTACCAGACACACTAAAAGGTTGACAAGGGAAACCACCACATAAGATGTCAAAGCTGGGAATATTTTTTTCATCGATTTTCGTTATATCACCGCAAGGTATTTCATTAAAGTTAAGTTTGTAACTTTCCCGGCAATACTTATCCCATTCTGATGAAAATACACATTTACACCCTAATGACTCTAAAGCGTATCTGAATCCACCTATTCCTGCAAATAAATCAATAAATGTCATGTCTTTTAGTTTCACTATATCAACCTCCTAAAAAACTACTACAACTATAGTATACCTTATTTATCTAATTCTTCATAATGATTATTTTTAATAAACTCCCTAAGTATTTTAGTTAAAGCCCTTTTTTCAATTCTTGAGACATAACTTCTTGATATTTTCATATTACTAGCTATTTTCTTTTGGGTTAAGGGTACTGTTCCATATAAACCATATCTTTTTTCAATAATATCTTTTTCTCTATCTGTTAACACTTCTAAATAATCGTTTAGTAGTAAGACATTATCTTTTTTACTTATCTCTTCTACAAAGTCAGGCTTTGGAGCTTTTAAAATATCTAATATTGATATTTCATTACCTTCTTTATCAAAACCGACTGGTTCATTAAGAGAAATATTTTTATTATTTTTATTATTAGCTCTAAAGTACATCAGAATTTCGTTTTGAATACATTTTGCACAATAAGTAGTTAGTCTATTTCCTTTACTAGCAAGGAAACTATCGACTCCTTTTATAAGACCAATTGTACCAACACTAATTAAGTCATCTTGATCAACATTTTTATAATCAAATTTCTTAACTATATGGGCGACTAATCTTAAGTTACGTTCGATTAAGTCATTTCTAGCTGTTATATCTCCTTCTTGCATCTTCTTAATTTTTTCTTCTTCCTCTTCTTTTGATAAAGGTTCTTTAAAGACTTGGTTAGAATAACTTGCTGTAAAAGTAAAGAAGCCTCTTAAACTATTAAATAGTTGAAATAACATTTTATCACCACTAAATAATATGTTTAAATATGTCTAAAAATACTACAAGTGCACAGGATTAAAGGTAACTGATACTTCTACTATCTTCTTAGTTGCATAGTAGTTTAAAAGCTTATCAAGTATTTCATATAAATTATCTTGATACTGATATTTCAAAATTATTTGGTAAGTATAAATATTCATCTTTTTAAAAATCATCGCTTTAGTAGGTCCTAAAAGAATAGTCTTATCTAAATACTTCTTTAAGACTTTTTCACATCTCACTGCTTCTTTTAAACAATTGTTTTCATCCTTACCACTAATCTTAACTAATACTAAGTAATAATATGGGGGATATTTCATCATCTTCCTAATTGCCATTTCTTCTTTATAGAAAGTTAAATAATCATGATTACTAGCACAACTTATGGCGTAATGATCCTTATTATAAGTTTGAAAAACCACTAGTCCCTCTTTAGCTCTACCACTTCTACCTGCTACTTGGCTTAATAAATCAAAAGTAGCTTCACTACTCCTAAAGTCTGGTATCATAAGTGATGTATCAGTATTAAGTACACCTACTAAGGTGACATTAGGAAAGTCAAGTCCTTTAGCAACCATCTGTGTTCCAATTAAGATATTAGCTTCTCCCTTGCCAAAGCTTTCTATTATTTTTTGATGAGCATTCTTCTTACTAGTAGTATCAACATCCATTCGTAAAACCTTACTATTACCAAAGAGTGATTTAACTTCTTCTTCTATTTTTTCAGTTCCAACTCCCAAGTCTCTTAGAGCTTCTTCCTTGCATTCGGGGCAAACTTTCGGATAATTAGTAGCATAGCCACAATAGTGACATCTTAACATATTATTAGTCTTATGATAGGTTAAAGATATATCACAGTTAGGACACTTCATAACATACCCACAATTCTTACAAGACAAAACGGAAGAATAACCTCTTCTATTTAGTAAAAGAATCACTTGTTCATCTCTTCTCAAAGTCTCTTCTATTCTTTTAATTAATTCTAGAGAAAAGTGTCCTTTTGCTTTAGCTAGAGCTTTATTCATATCAACAAACTCTACCTTAGGTAGACACCTACCTCCTACTCTTTCCTTAAGATTTACTAAGTGATAGACACCTTTTAAGGCTCTAGCATAGCTTTCTAATGTAGGGGTAGCACTACCTAGTACTAACTTAGCTTTATGGTATTTACATCTTTCTAAAGCGACCATTTTAGTATCATAACGAGGGCTATTCTCCTGTTTATAAGAGTCACTATGTTCTTCATCCATAATGATATAGGAAATATCTTTTAAGGGGGCAAAAATAGCACTTCTAGTCCCCACTATTACATTTACTTCTCCTCTTGCCACTCTTCTATATTCATCATACTTTTCTCCTTCCGATAAGGCACTATGAAAAACAGCTACTTCTTTACCAAATCTTCTCTCAAAACGAGCTAAAGTCTGAGGTGTTAAGGATATCTCAGGTACTAAAACGATACTTTGTTTTCCTCTTTTTATACCTTCTTCAATTAAGGTCATATAAACTTCGGTCTTACCACTACCAGTTACTCCATGTAGTAAATAAACAGTATCACTACTATCAATAATTTCTTTAACTGCTTTTTCTTGTAATGGTGTTAACTTATTCTTTTCTTCCCTTATATCATTATGTTCTAATCGGTAACTTTCTCTTAACTCTTTAGCTAAAACTTTTTTCTCTACTAAAAGATTAAGTCTTGCTTTACTTATCTTTTTTATATCTACCAGTTCTTTTTCACTTACTACTTTATCATTAATAAAATTAACTATTTCTAACTGCTTATCACTGAGCTTACAACTAGTATCAATAACTTTATAATAAGCCTCATACTTCTTAGTTATTTCTTTTTTCTGTTTAACCTTTAATGCCTTGGGAAGCATTGCCTGATAGCAACTTATCAAAGGAGCTAAAGTACTTTTACTAACTGCCATACCAAGACTTAACATCTCTTCAGTTAAAACTATATCATTATTTACACTAATTATATCTTTTAATTCATAATCACTATCAATATCATCAACTATTTCTAAGACAAATCCTTCTACTTGTTTTCTTCCAAAAGGAACGACTACTCGTTTACCAACGGCTACATCAGCTACTAATTCCTTAGGGATATTATAGGAAAATGTCTTATCAACAGCCTTACTCATAACTTCTACTAGAACAAGTGCTACCATATCTTTTCTCCCTTCACTTCTTTATTATATATATAGAAAATATGTTCGTCAACATTTTTTTAAAAAAACATATCTTTTTTTGATATGTCTTTTCTAAAAGTTTTTATCTCTTAAGAATGGTGGTAAGTCATAGTCACTACCTAAAACTTCGCCATCATCATCGTCATCTGTAGATGTATCAATTCTTGGAAGTGGTGAACCATATCCCATTTCTTCTCCTCTACTACGTCTTGTAGGTTGAACATTAGAAAATACTGGTTTTTGAGCTTCTTCTCTAGTCTTCTTATCAAATCCAGTAGCAATTACAGTAACAATTACTTCATCGGATAAATTTTCATTGATAACAGAACCAAAGATAGTATTAATATCAGTTCCAGAGGCTGCTCTTACTACTTCGGCTGCTTGTTCAGCTTCAAATAGAGTTAAGTTAACGCCACCAGTTATATTAATAATTGCATCTGTTGCTCCTGAAATACTAGTCTCTAGTAACGGACTAGATACAGCTTGTTGAGCAGCTTCTATCGCTCTATCTTCACCCATACCAATACCAATACCAATAATAGCATGACCAGAATCTTTCATAACTGATTGAACATCAGCAAAGTCAAGGTTAACTAGTCCAACTACAGCAATTAAATCTGAAATTGATTGAACACCTCTTCTTAAGACATTATCTACTTCTTTAAATGCTTCAAGCATTGGTGTAGTCTTATCTATAATTTCTCTTAATCTATCGTTTGGTATAACGATTAAAGTATCAACGTGTTTTTCAAGTTCAGATAATCCTCTTAAAGCATTATCCATTCTCTTCTTTCCTTCAAAAGTAAATGGTTTAGTAACAATAGCTACAGTTAAAGCACCTAATCCTTGAGCAATCTCTGCTACAACAGGGGCACTACCAGTACCAGTTCCACCACCCATTCCACAAGTTATGAAAATCATATCAGCACCAGTTAAGGCATCTTCGATTTCTTTTTTACTTTCAAGGGCAGCTTCACGACCAATATCTGGTTTACTTCCTGCTCCTAAGCCATCTGTTAAATTAGCTCCTAACTGTATTTTAACATCTGCTTTTGAATTATTTAATACTTGTAAGTCTGTATTAGCAACGATAAATTCAACACCCTTTACTCCAGACTCAACCATTCTATTAACGGCGTTTCCACCACCGCCACCTAAACCAATTACTTTAATTTTCGCTAATTGATCCATTTCTAGTCCATTTCCCATGTTCGTTCCTCCTTAACTGTTAATCATAAAAATGGTGCAAAAACTTACTAACAATGTTCTCGCTTCCTGCGTTTCTTTTCTTTGGTGATAAAAATGTTTCTATTACATCCTGTGGAAACATAGAAATATCTTCTTCTGTTAATAAACATTTTTTATAAAAATATTTAATAGCTCCAAAGGCACTTGTGTATTTATTATGTCTTGCTCCCATCTGTTGCATATCAAGACAACTTGCATTACGGGAAAGAACATCTTCTACTATATAATTAAATCCAGCTAACTCGCTGATACCACCTACTACAATTATATAACTTATTTCCCGTTTTGTTAAGCGATTTATTTCATTTTTTGCAAGTTTTAAAATCTCATTTAACCTTGATTCTATAACTTTACTTATCTCACTCTGGGTAACTGTTATACTCTTATTTTCCAAGGTTACTACATCAACACTATCATATTTATCAGCATACCTTGGTACAGCTAGGGCAAATGTCTCTTTTAAATGTCTAGCTGTTTTAATATCTACTTTATAAACAAAAGAAATATCTTTATCAACACTACTACTTCCTAAAGGTATATATGAGTTTTTTATCATAATTCCTTTATTAAAGATAGAGACAGTAGTAACATCACCACCAAGATTAATAACACAGCCTAGTTTTCTATCTAGTGAGTTATTAGAAACAGCATAATAATCAGCTTGACTCTTATGCACTATATCGACAATTGATATTCCAAGGGATGATACTATACTAATTAAAGGATATATCTCACTTTTCAAACTAGTGGAAACTACTGCTTTTACAAACAGTTTATTTCCTTCTTCGCCAATAGGATTACTAACACTAATATTATCATCTACTGTAAAAGAAATAGGATGTACACTAACTAGTTCTCTAGTATCATCAAAAGTATCTTTTTTAGCATCAGCCAAAGCTCTTTTGATATCACTTCCTCTTACAATATTATCTTTAATATCAACTAGTCCTGTTTCAATTGTCATCTTAGCGGTATTAGAAGGAATTAGTAAAATTATTTCTCTAATTTTCATCCCTATCTTTTCTTCTGTTTTTGCAATAGCTAACTTAATAGAGTCTCGTAGTTTTTTCTCGTTATAAATAGTATTTTTCTTTATTCCCGAACTTCTAATAGAGGTAGAAGCTAAAACATTACACTTATTATTAAAAGCACTAGCAACAATAACTTTTATTTCTTCATTACCAACATCTAAACTAGTTATAAGTTGCATTTAATCACCCCTATCTTTCATCATTATACTATAAAGTTCTTATCTTTAAAAGAGTTTCTAGAATTTTTTTGCTAGTTTAAGGGTTAAACTCATCCCTTTTTCTATTTTTGTCCCAGCTGGAACACTTTGTTCTACAACATAACCACTACCTTCTAGGGTTGGTGTTATATCAAGTAGTTTTAATACTTCTTCTGCTTGTTTCCTAGATAAACCGGTTAAATCGGGTACAGTTAGATTAGTATCATTGGTAATTAAGAAGACTTTAGAATTAGTAGTTAACTTCTCATTAGCACTAGGATACTGAGAAACAACTTTATCTCCATTACCAATTGTTACTATCTGCATCCCTTTCTTAGTTAAGTCTTCCCGTACTGTATTAATATTTTTATTTTTATATGATGGTAATTTATAAGTAGTTAGTTTAGTACTACTCTCATCAGTTGGACTTGTTCCATAGTATTTACTTATATTGACTACTATGTCTTTTACTGCTTGCCAAATAACTTTTTGCTTACCTTCAGCTGGTCTTTTAACGGATGCGTAAATAATTACTTTAGAGTCTTCTTTAGGATAAACGCCAGCGAAAGAGGAGATTATATCACTACTACCAGTTAAATAACCACTACCATTTTCATCAGCTATTTGAGCAGTACCTGTTTTTCCAATTAAGTCATAACCTTCTAGTTTATAGCCTGCTCCTGTATTATTTTGTCCATTAACAGTCTCCCACATTAAGTCTTTCATCTTATTAACGGTTTCTTCACTAGCTACTTTATTTACTTCTGTTCTTTTTCCTTCATAAACAGTTTCATTAGTATTAGGATCTACTATCTTAGAAACAATATATGGTTTTAACATTACTCCTTTATTAGTAAGTGAGGTTAAGGCTTGAATATTTTGAATTGGTGTTGTTGTTATACCTTGACCAAATCCAGCATTAAATATTTCTGTTTCATATTTAAAGTCTAGCTTACCAGTCGCTTCATTAGGTAGAGTTATACCAGTCTTCTTAGAAAAACCTAGTTTCTTGAAGTAACTTCTTAACATACTAGCATTCATATGTCTTTCGATTAAGTTAATAACACCAACGTTACTAGATAGAGCAAAACCTTTATCGAAAGTTATATCACCCCACCCAGCTCTATTCCAGTCACCTATTTCGGTTCCATCTTTAGTTACGTATACACCTGAGTGGTAAGTTTCATTTCCATTATAGACACCATTTTCCATCGCAGCCATATAAGTAAATATCTTCATAGTACTACCTGGTTCATAAGGAAGAGCAATATTAAGGTCTAAATAGTTAGTCATATTTCTTTTATTAGGGTCAAATGATGGTGAGGTAGCAGCTGCTAAAATTGCTCCTGTGTTAGCATCAGCTACCATAATAGTAAACCATTCAAATGATGATGTTTTCTCCGCTTCATCTAAGGCTTGTTCTACAAAGAACTGAATATTATTATTAATAGTTAGATAGATATTTTTCCCATCTTCAGCTTTCTTACTTACTTCTTTAGTACCAGCTATTTTATAACCTCTTAAGTCTTTCTGATAAGTAGTATAACCATCAGTTCCTGATAAGGTTTTATCATAATATTTCTCTAGTCCCATTTCTCCTTTAATAGTACTAGTATCATTATCTTCTTTAGCATACCCGATTATATATGATAAGAAATCTCCTTTAGGATAATACCTTTTAAAGCTTTCTTCAAAGTCTAATCCAGGAAGATTTAAAGCTTCTATTTTCTCTTTAGTTAATTCTGTTAGTCCTTTTCCTTTACTACCAAACTCTGTTTGATAAACATTTTCTTTATTTAGATAAGTTAATATTTCTTCTTTACTGATTCCAAGAATAGGTGCTAATTTTTCGGCTGTTAATTCTTTATCTACAACATGTTGTGGTTTATTTTTATTAGTAGTTCTTTTAGAATCTAGATAAGCGATTAATTTATAAGAAGAAACATTTTGAGCAAGCACTTCATTATCACTAGTATAGATAGTTCCTCTTTGAGCTTTAATAGTATCAGTCTTAGTAGTTCTTTTACTAGCAAGTGACTGTAAGTTCACTCCATCTACATCTTTAGATAGTCCAAGTTGTACTACTCTTGCAATCATTAAAACAAACAAAAAAAGAGAACCTACTATAAATAACTTACTTAGTTTAACAGTATTTCTAGGTTTCTTTTTTCGCATAGTTTCACCGCCTATTTTTCATCTTCTACATTCTTTATATTATTATTATTATAACTTAATCCCTCACTTTTAGCAACCTCTTGGATTTTATCAAGTGATGCTAATTCATTTATTTTCATAGATAAGCTTTCATTAGTTTTATTCTGAGCTTCTATTAATTTCTTTTGTTTTTCTACTTCAAAGTTAATCTGTGATAAAGTAGCTTTGGAAAAAACGATGGTTATTGGCAAACTTACTAATAAAGTAATAGCAAAAATATAGAGTAAGCGTTCAAATTTACTCATCTTGATTCTTTTTTTCACTTTTTTTCTAGCCATATAACCAAGTCCTTTCTATTTTATTCTTTCTATCACTCTTAGTCTAGCACTATGAGCTCTATGATTTTCTTCTTCTTCCTTATCAGTTGGTACTATTCCTTTTTTAGTTATTATTTTAAAGTCTGGTAATTTATCTTCTGGTATATTAGGAAGTCCTTTACTAAGGGAGTCTGTCTCACTTACTTTTCTAAAGGTATCTTTTACTATTTTATCTTCTAAGGAATGGAAAGTTATGACTGCTAATCTTCCTCCTACATTAAGTAAGTCTAATGATTCATTTAGTGATGATATTAAAACATCTAATTCTTTATTAACTTCTATTCTTATAGCTTGAAATATTTGTTTAGCAGGATGTTTCTTTAATCTTTCTTTAATTGGCACTGCTTCTTTGATTATAGAAACAAGTTCTAAGGTTGTATTTATTTCTTTTCCTTTCCTTTTATTAACAATATTTCTTGCAATATTTCTTGCAAATTTACTTTCTCCATATAGTTTAAAGATTCTTGTAAGTTCTTGTTCACTATAGGTATTAACTACTATTTTAGCGGTTAGGGGATTATCTCTATTCATACGCATATCAAGAACAGCATCATTATTATAACTAAAGCCTCGCTCTTTATTATCTAACTGATAACTTGACACTCCAAGGTCATATAGTATAGCATCTACTTTAGTAACGTTTCTTTTTAAGAGTTCATCCTTTGCTTCACTAAAATTAGCATGAATTAATTCAAAGTTATTACCTATAGCATTAAGACGATTTCTACTATAGGTAAAAACTTCACTATCCTGATCGAAGGCGAATAAGTATCCCTTTTTTATTCTCTTTAATATTTCACTACTATGTCCAGCAAACCCTAAG
The DNA here is from genome assembly GCA_963661445.1 of bacterium. Taxonomy (GTDB): domain Bacteria; phylum Bacillota_I; class Bacilli_A; order RF39; family UBA660; genus Onthousia. The sequence continues at coordinate 10,822 of CAVLCG010000019.1, forward strand.
GTCATATCAACGGCTACATCATCTTCTTTTAAAGAAAGAGAGTCTATCGTTTCTTGTAGTAAAACACTTTTATGTATTTCTTTCATTATCAAACAGTCCTTCCGCTAGTTTTATTTGTGGATATAGTAGCATACTTCTTCATCATCCTACTTTTCCTGATTCTAAATTTTTTCAACTATACACTCTTTAGTAGATATATAAGTAGCGATGATAGATAACTTTTTACTTGTCTAAGTAGCAAGTGGCGACCCCTAGTATAAAGATTAAATCGTCTTTTTAATTTTTATAAAGGTAGAAGAGAAAGCTTGTTAGTTATGGTTTTAAGTCTTTGGAATTACCGAGTGTATTAACTAATTCCCCACAAAATAACAATCCCCCCTACTTTGCTCCACTTTATTCCACTGCTTATTATTATAATACCTAATCTCTATTTTTTTGTAAATAGATTTACACTTACTTTGCAAGACATTTTTTTACATTTTGTTATTTTTAATGTAAAGTGGTGTAAAGTTTAAATTTCTACTTTGAAAAGGCAATTTTTAATTTTCAGCTAGTATGGTGATAGGAATTTACTATTTTGCTATAGTTAATTTATCATTTTCCCTGGTTATATCTTTTCAATTTACAATATTCGCCTGTTTTACTTTTAAAGTGTCTAGTGGTAAGATAGTCCTACTTTTCATGAAAAGAACAATACATAAGAAAGGAACAACTATGCACGATGAAAATTTTATAAGTATATTATCAGATACAACTATTAAATATTTATTAAAAAAGAAAGAAACTAGAAGAATCTTTTTTGATATGATTAAATATTTAACTAATATTGATTTAACCAACTATACTATAGTTGATGCCGAACTAAATAGTGGCAATAAGATTAAGGATTACCGTCTTGATTCGCTACTCAATAATGGTGATATTTTAGTTAATATCAAGGTCAATAATCAGTATAACAAATGGACTAGTACTAAAAGTTTAGTTTATCTTTTTAGACTGGCTGGTAGTAGATTAGAAAGTGGTAGTGATTATCGAACCAAGGAAGTCATTCAACTTAATTTTAATAACACTTTTTTTACTAAAGATAAAGAAGCAGCCGTCTTAATTTATCAAATATATAACGAGAAATATCAAATAATTAAGAATGGAATAAAAATCTATGATATTTTTCTAGAAAAGTATAAAGGTATTTGTTATACTGGTAACAACAAAGAAGAGATGCTACTATCTATGTTAACAGCTAGTAGTGATGAAGAACTAAAAAGAATTGTTAACGGTAACGAGGAAGGAGTTTTTATTATGAGTGAATTAGAACGATTAAAAGCCAATGATGAGTTTAATGCTTACTATAATATTGAGAAGGTTCAAAAAATGAGTGAGCAAACTGCTTATTTAGATGGTATTGATAAAGGCGTTGAGAAGAGCATGAGTAATGTTGCCAGAGTAATGCTTAAAGCTAAAGAATCAATTGATAAAATTAGTCTATACACTGGTCTTTCCACCAAAGAAATAGAAAAACTTATCTAGGATATTAATGTGTGTTATAAACGAACAAGAAATCAGTAATATTAATTCTTGTAAAAATAAAGACTATTTAATGAGTAAAAAATATTTTGAACGGTAAAGGTTTCATTATATGATAAACCAGAAAAATAACTGGTTTATTTTTATTAGCAAAATAAAAGTTCTTCCTAGACAAACTATCAGAAGAACAATATATTTATTTATGTTATTTCTTTTTACTCTTAGTTAGTTTAATAACTTCACCATAACTGATAACAGTAACAATGACTAATAATATCTGTAAAATTAAAACTATTATTCCAAATATGTTACCAGTCTTTAAAGAACTGATTAAGTAGTCAAACTCTAAAGAATTTAATCTTCCATTAAAAAATATAATTGAGGTAATTACTACTAATAGTAGATAAATTAAACTACTAATAGCTTCCTTCCATCTCTTTGCTCTAAAAAATTTATAGCAACTAACACAAACTATTGCTACTAATAAACATAAAATTACTAAATATATAAAATTCACCATAAACTTCTCCTCCTAATACAACTCTGGTGGCAATACTTCATCTACTGCTTCCCTTAAGACTTTAGTAACCATTACTAATTGTTTTTCTTCTTCTTCATTTAACTTGACAGGTATTTGTTTTATGATACCTTCCCTACCAATAACTGCTGGCATTGAAAAGTATAAGTCATAATCATTTTGATAGTTAGAAACGGGGTAGATTTTCTTTTCATCATTTAAAATTACTTTAGTAAGTTCTAAAAGACAACAACTAACACCATGTGATGTATACCCCTTAGATGCTACTATAATTCCTCCCATTTTCTTAGTAATAGATGAAAGCTCATCTTTCTCTTCTTTAGTTAAATAGTTCTTTAGGGATGACATAGCAATATTAGCATTATTATAATAAACAAACTGACTATTACCATGTTCTCCTAAGACATATAGATTAATATCATTACTAGAAATATCTATCTTTTTACTGATTAGACTCTTTAATCTAATAGTATCTAACATAGTACCAGTACCAATTACTTTTTGATAAGGATAGGATAAATAAGTAGCTGTTAACTGACTTATTACATCGACTGGATTAGTAGCTACTAAGATAACACCATCAAATGAGGTTTCAGCAATAGATTCTGTTACTTCTTTAACCATTTTACTAGCACCAACTAAGTCCTCTAACCTACTTTTCTTACTTTGTGGAAGTCCGAGTGTTAATACACATATATCAGCATCATTTAAAGCTTGATAACTTCCTATCTTAATTGATAAAGAAGAACCAGTTAGTGTCATACCTTGTTCTAAATCAAGTATTTCTCCTTTTAATTTTTCTACATCTTTATCAATTAATACAATTTCTCCACTAATTGACTTATCAAACACTAGCTTTTCTAAATAAGATAGTCCAACATGTCCTAAACCAATAATCACAATCTTAGCCATAACTTTTTATTCTTCCCTTCTAAATGCTTTTACAAATCTAGTCCATACCTTTTCATTGGAATAATTTAAAATACCTACTTTATATATTTTCATACCATAGTTAATTAATAGATATAAAAGACCAATTAATAAGATGATGGCTATTAAAATATCTAATAGACTTATCTCTCCCATTATATATAAAGTTGGGGCTAAAAGGCAAGAGATTAATGGAATATAAGATGCTATTTTTAAGAAAACACTACCTTGAAACATACCAGCCATAATTGCTAAATAATAACCTGCTAATAGAATAAAAACGATAGGTGCTTGTAACTGTTGAAAGTCTTCAATATTAGTAGTCATAGAAGCAAGAATACCAGCTAGTAGCGAATAAGCTAAGAATGATAAAATAATTAAGATTAATAGAACTGGTAGTAATGATACTATATTACTAATTAAACCACTAGTAGATAGACTATCCCAGATACTTGTTATTTCACTAGGTATATTTAAGCTTCCATTTCTACTGCTTATAAAGAAAGCAATTAATCCATAGATGAATAATAATAGGGCTTGTAGTATGACAAATAAGTTATTAGCTACTATCTTTGCTAAAAGATGGACTTTAGGACTTACATTAGAAATAATTATTTCCATACTCTTAGTAGTCTTCTCCTCACAAATTTCTCCTCCTACCATTTGAACTAGAAAGATAATTAACATAAAGAATGGTAAGATTAAACTAGGAAAGACTGTACTCATCACTAGTGACATATTTTCATCTTGAGTCTTCTTATCACTTAAGACTACTCGTTCAATATCTATATTACTAGATAGTAATGCTAAGGTATTAGTATCTAGATTCAATTTTTCCATAAGTACTTGTTGTTTAGTAGCATTTAAGCCTTGATAAAGTACTTGATATATTGTACTATCTATCTTTTTTTCACTAGTAACTTTAGCTTTTAACAAGTTATCATCTAGATTAAGACTTACTAGTATCTCATCATCTTTTAATTTTTTCTTTTCACTATTAATACTTTTTACTACTATTTTTTTATCTTCTAACTCACTAGTCAATGTAGAAATATTATTTTTTAAATAGGGATAAGATATATTAGTTTTATCATAAACGAGTACTTTTAATGGTTTATCAAATTCACCACCGAAGAAGGTTATAATTGAGTTTAAATTAAGTAGGGCAAATAGTGATAAGGCAAGTATTATATTAACAGCAATAAACCATTTAGATTTTAATTTTTTATTAAAGCTTATCTTCATTAGATAGAAAAACTTCTTAGTCATTATTAGCACCTACTTTCTCAATAAATATTTCATTTAGAGTTGGTTCTGTTACATCATATTTAGTAATATTATAGTCTTTTACTATCTTAAAGATAGAATCTGCTATAGCTAGACTTTCTATCTTTACTAGGTATTCTCCTCTATGTTCACCAAGAGAAATAACCCCTTTTAATTTTCTTATTTTATCAAGAGGAAGATTATCGCCTCTAAGTAAGATATTTTTCTTTCTATATTCATTCTTTATGTCTTTTAAGTAACCTGCTACTACTACTTTACCATGTGATAGAATAACAAGCTTTTCACAAAAATCTTCTATCTGTTCCATCTGATGTGATGAGAAAATAATAGAGCAACCTGCATCTTGTAATTCTTTAATTGCTTTTTTTAACATTTCTACATTAATAGGATCAAGTCCAGAGAACGGTTCATCTAATATCAATAATTTAGGTTTATTAATAACTGCTGCAATAAACTGAATCTTTTGTTGATTACCTTTTGACAATTCTTTTATTTTTCTATTTTCATAGTCTGATATTTGAAATTTTTTTAACCATTTACGCATCTCTTTTAGAATGTTATCTTCACTCATTCCCTTTAAAACACCATAAAGTAGTATTTGGTCTTTTACAGTCATCTTAGTAAGTAAGCTTCTCTCTTCTGTAACATAACCTATTTTATCAGTTAGGTTATAGTCTATTTCTTTACCATCTAAAGTAACCTTACCACTTGAGGCATTAATAAGACCTAAGATAATTCTAAAAGTGGTTGTTTTACCGGCTCCATTTTCACCTAAAAGTCCAAATATTTCTCCTTTATCTACATTAAATGATAAGTTATCAACTGCCTTAACTTTATTGTAATACTTAGTAATATTTTCTACTTTTAACATATTATTTTCTCCTTTACTAAAGTATAATTTATATACTAAAAAATGTCTACCGTTCACCCCAATAATTTTTTTAATAAATTTTACAAAAACAATTGACAAACTACCCTTTTATGGGTATTATAAAAATCACCAATTCGGAATTAGGCGAATTGGTAGCTAGTATCACACTAGCCAACCCCTTTTTATTCTTTTTGGAAGTTAGTTTTTACTAGCTTCCTATTTTTTTATAAATGAAAAGAGACTATAGCAGTCCCCACAATCAGTACTTACAGTAGCATAGTAAGTTCTTTTTTACTTAAACCAGTATACTTCATTATCTTATCTAAGGATTCTTTTCCTTGAAGCATTATTTTTGCTATAGCTAGTTTTTCTTTATTTGCTCCTTCAGCCAGTCCATCATCTCTGCCACTGGCATATTCAGAGTTTTTCTCTTTTCTGATAACTGCTTCATAGTCATAGTAAGCATTAAATTCATCATTTAATTTTAGTTTTT
>CAVLCG010000020.1:0-16276 GCA_963661445.1 bacterium
ATTAAAGAAAGAAGAGGATATATATGAAAGAAAATGAAAATCGTTTACTCGACAAAGATAATCTAAAAAAGGTTGGAATGTTGTCATTAATAATAATGATGATTGGTTCGTTTTTTTCAGGACTTGTATTAAATGTAGAAGCAGCTTCTGTTCCAAAGTCTTTTACAGCAACTTCTGAAAAATATCTTGATGGTTATATTGCAGGATATCATTTTGGAAAAAAGAAAAATAGTGCTGGAGGATATGTTTATTGTAACAATATTCATAAAGGAACTCCACATGGTGAAAAGATGACTCTTGTAGGACAAGCTCCTGCAGGTATTGCTTATATTTTAGCAAACGGTTATCCTAGTAAGAGTATCACTGGTAATAGTGATTATGATTACTATATTACTCAAGCCGCTGTTTGGTGGTATCTAGATGATACAACAGGTTCTAGTAACCTATCAAAAAGTTTTAAAACAACTGGTAGTGATCCACATGGTTTAAGAAAATATGTTAAATCATTAGTTACAGCAGCTAAAAAAGTAAAAAGTTATTCTACAGCTAGTCTTACAGTTAATAGTGCTAGTAGTGCTATGACTTTATCTAGTGATAAAAATTATTATGTTTCAAATAGTATTGGTGTTACAGCTAAGTCTGTAAGTGGTAAATATAGTGTTTCTTTATCAGGTGCACCTAGTGGAACAAGAATTGTTAATGCTTCAACTTTAAGCGATGCTAGTTCCTTTGCTACAAATGAAAAATTTAAAGTAATGGTACCAGTAGCTAGTGCACAAAATTTAAAAACAACTATTACTGTAAATATTAAAGCTACAGGAAGTGTTGATAAAGCTTATGAATATAAGTCATCTGATAGTTCAGTACAAAATGTTTATGGAAAGGCTTTATATCCAACAACTAGTAACTTATCAGCTAAAACTACACTTAATTTAGCAACAAGTAAAGTATCAATTACAAAAATTGATTCAAAAACTAAACAAGGTTTAGCTGGGGCTACATTTGTTTTATATGATAACTCAGGTAAACAAATTACAACTTGGACATCTACAACTGGTGCTCATATAATTCAAAATTTACCAAATGGTACTTATACATTAAAAGAAACAAAAGCACCAGCTGGATATAAAATAAGTAAAGAATCAACAACCTTTACAATCAGTGATACTAATCGTGATGTAACAATTAATGTTGAAAATACACTTTATAGTAAAGTATCAATTATTAAGATTGATTCAAAAACTAAAGTTGCTTTGGCAGGAGCAGAATTTGTTCTTTATGATAATTCAGGAAAGAAAATTACATCTTGGACATCAACTGGTAAAGCTCATGTAATTCAAAATTTACCAAATGGTACTTATACATTAAAAGAAACAAAAGCGCCAGCTGGATATAAAATAAGTAAAGAATCAACAACCTTTACAATTAGTGATACTAATCGTGATGTCACTGTTAAAGTAGAGAATACAGCTTTAACTAAATTAGTAAACATTGTTAAAATTGATAAATCAACAGGCCAACCTCTTGCAGGTGCTCATTTAGTAGTAAAAAATGAGAAAGGTGAAACAATAGCTGACTTTGTTAGTACTGAAGAACCTTATGTAATTAAAGATTTAGCTGATGGTAAATACAGTGTATATGAAGTGGAAGCACCAGATGGTTATAAAAAATCAGAAGCAACTTACTATTTTACAATAAGTGATGGTAATACTGTTGCTAGTGTTACAGTGGAAAATGAAAAAGAAAATCAACCAGAAGAGGTAGTAGAAGTTCCTAATACAGGAAGCAATGATACAGTAATTCCTATTGCCCTTGGTTCAACAGCTCTATTATCCGGTGTTGGTTTTGTATACTATAATGAAAAGAAGAAAAAACAAAAATAATATATTATCTTCTAATATAGTCGCTTTAATTAGTGCAATAATAATAGTTCTTGGTTTATTTCTAATATTTTATAATTTCATTAATAAAAAACGTTTAGTTGCTTATGATTATATCAATGAGCAACTAAACACTAATGTAGAAGTTAAAAATATTACATCAACAGATGAACCAGAAGAAAAAGAAGAAGAAGATAATACTGATAATGATTTAGAACATTATATAGGGTATTTGGAAATACCAAAAATAGGATTTAATAGGGGCTTTTATAATATTGCGTCTCCTAACAACACAGTGGAGAGTAATATTCAAGTTATTAATGGAAGTAAAATGCCGAATAAGAAAAATGGTAACCTAATTATAGCTGGTCACTCTGGGACTGGTTGGAAAGCTTTCTTTAATGACTTATATCAATTAAATGTTGGAGATCAAGCAATTGTTACTTATAAAGATCATAAGTATACATATCAGATTGAAGACATTTCTAAACAAGCAAAAACAGGTACTCTTACTATTAAGAGGAATAAAAATAAGACAACATTGACACTAATAACATGTACAAATAACGATAGTACTACTCAGACCATTTATGTGGCTAGTCTAGTTAATGTATCATAAAAATAAAAGGGGGTGTTGGTGATGAGTCCAGTATCGTTAGATGAAAAATTAAAAATTATTTGGAGTGTGATATCCTCATCACCTCTTTACTTAATATTCTTTGTTGCTATTGCTGTATTAGTTTTTCTATTCAGTACTACTAATAATGCAAATAAGAAGCAAAGTAGAAAAACATATTTCCTAATTTATTCAGCTTTCTTTATCTATCTTGCTATTCAATATGGCGAAAGTTTTTCTACCTTAGTGGATTATGCAGTTAATCAAGTATTCATTGGTTATTACTTTCCTAATATAGTAATATATATATGTATGCTTCTAATAGCAACAATCATTACTTTAGTAAGTATCTTTCATAAAAATATATCTAGAATAATTAAAGTATTAAACTCAATTATTTATGGATTGCTAGTTTATTTCTTAGTATTAATGTTAAGTATTGTTAATAATTTAAAAGTAGATGTATTTGATTTAAAAGAGTTATACAGTAGTGACAAAGTTCGTAGTTTATTAGAATTTAGTATGTTTCTATTTGTAACTTGGGTACTAGTCTTGGTAGTTTACCATTTTATTCGTAAATATCAAGAAAAGAAAAGAGAAGATACTAAAGAAGAGTTTGTTAACTATAATGTTATTCATAATTTTGATGAGGAAAAAGTATTGTCACCTCGTAAACAATATACTTATTTTGAACAACCAAAAGTGGAGAAACAAGAAGTAAAAGAAGAAAAGAAAGAAGAACCATTTACCATTGAAGAATATAAATTAATGTTAAAGGTTCTTAAAGAAGAAAAATTAAAAGAACAACAACAAATGAATTCATTAACAGAATTAAATCGTTTATATCAGAGTATTGGAGAATAGAAAAAAATCTATTCTTTTTTTTGCCTTTACTGGTATTAACTGTCAATTTAAGATATAATTAATATGGAGAGTGAGGGAAGAGAAGATGGATTTAGAAAACTTAAATAAAGAGCAGAAGAAAGCAGTATTATATAACGAAGGACCTCTTCTTATTCTAGCAGGTGCAGGTAGTGGTAAGACTAAAGTTTTAACTACTAAGATAGCATATTTAATCAAAGAAAAAGGCATCTCACCTTATGAGATACTTGCTATAACATTTACTAATAAAGCAGCTAAAGAGATGAAGGAAAGAGTAGAAAATTTAATTGGCGAAGAAGCTCGTTTTATTCAGATATCTACCTTCCATTCCTTTGGACTAAGACTATTAAGAGAAAATTGTAAAGACTTAGGGTATGATCCTAATTTTGTTATAATGGATAGTGATGATTCATTAGTAATAGTTAAAAAAATAATGAAAGACTTGAACTATGATATAAAGCAGTTTAGTCCGAAAGCAGTTAAGAATAAAATAAGTAGTTGTAAAAATGAACTTATGACACCTAATGATTATGAGAAGTATGTAGCAGGTGATTTTGATCAAATAATATTAGATGTTTATAGAAAGTATGAAGAAAAATTAAAGAGTAGTAATGCTGTTGATTTTGATGATTTGTTACTACTACCTATAAAATTATTTAGAAAACATAAAGATATTTTAGAGATGTATCAAAATAGATATAAGTATATTCTAATAGATGAGTATCAGGATACTAATGAAGCTCAATATATATTATCTAAAATGATAAGTGCTAAATATAAAAATATTTGTGTAGTAGGAGATGCTGATCAAGCTATATATGGTTTTAGAGGAGCTAATTATAAAAATATATTAAATTTTGAAAAGGATTATCCTAATGCCTTAAGTATTAAACTAGAGCAAAATTATAGATCAACTAAAAATATCTTGGATGCAGCTAACTGTGTTATTAGAAATAATCAGAGTAGGAAAGAAAAGAATCTTTGGTCAACTAAAGGTGATGGTGAGAAAGTTACTTATTATAGAGCCTATGACCAACTAGATGAAGCTCATCAAGTAGCTAGTTTCATTAAAAAGATACAAGATAGTGGTAAAAGTCTAAGTCAAGTAGCTATACTTTATAGAACTAATGCTCAGTCTCGTGTAATGGAAGAAGAATTACTAAAAGATAGTATTCCCTATCACATAGTAGGAGGTTTAAGTTTCTATTCAAGAAAAGAAATTAAAGACTTATTAGCATACTTAAAACTAATCTATAATGAAAAAGATGATGTTAGTTTACTAAGAGTTATTAATACACCTAAAAGAGGAATAGGGCTTAAGACTATTCAGGCTTTACAGACTAAGGCTGACATAAATAACTCTAGTTTATTTGAAGCAATTGATGGTGGTAAAGAACAACCATTTAAGGATTTAATCTTATCACTAAAGAAAGTATCAGAAACGGTAAGTCTTACAGAGTTAATTGATAAAGTGTTGGATGCTAGTGGAATTAGAAGAGAACTAGAAGCGGAAAAAAGTATAGAAGCAGAAGTTAGACTTGAAAACTTAAAGGAATTTAAATCTATTACTAAGGCTTTTGAAGAAAGACTAGGGCTAGTATCATTAGAAGACTTTCTATATGAGATAAGCTTAGTAAATGATAAAGATGAATATAGTGAGGCTAATGATAAAGTAAGTTTGATGACTGTTCATTCTGTTAAAGGACTTGAGTTTGATATCGTATTTGTTATTGGACTTGAAGAAGGAATTTTTCCACATATGAATAGTCTATATAGTAGTTACGATGTGGAAGAAGAGCGAAGACTTTGTTATGTAGCTATAACAAGAGCAAGAGAAAAACTATATCTGTTTAATGCTAGACGAAGAGTACTTTTTGGTAATGAACAAATTAATCCACCAAGTAGATTCTTAGGAGAAATAGATAAAGACTTATTAGAAACTAATATGGTGGCAAGGAAAGAAACAGAAAAGAAGATAGATGTAAATAGTGTCTTAAGAGATGAAGAAGTTGATTATCAAGTAGGAGACTATGTAGTGCATGACCACTTTGGTAGAGGCAAGGTAGTGGATGTTACTAACTCTTTAGTTACAGTTGCTTTCCCACTACCATTTGGGGTTAAAAAATTATTAAAAAATCATAAAAGTTTAGCAAAAATTTAGGAGGGTTTAAGAAATGGAAAATAAAATAAAACAAGGATATAAATTAGAGGTAAGTAAAAATTCACTACATCATTTAGTGGGAAGATTAATAAGCAATAATTACAATAATGAAATTGAATTAAATAAGAATGAGTTATTAGCATTTAATAGATTTTTAGTAGTTAAAGGAAATATATTAAATGATAAAAGGTTAATAGTAAGTTATTCAGAAGAAAATTTATTTACAGCTAGAATAAGAAAACAAGGTAAAAAGAAATTTGAATATACAATGGCTTTAGTACAAGGTGATTCATTAGTTAATACACTTACTAACTTAAATGACTATTTAGCTTGGTATGGAAAAGATGTAGAACGATCTATTGATACAATAAATGCTAATTTAGATAAAGATTATAGTTTAGTACTGTTGAAAGATGCTTGTAGTTTTCTAAAAACTGATGATAATTATCAAAAGTTATCAATTAATAGAGTAAGTGAAAGAACAGCAAGTATATTTTCAATGTTTCCTAATATTATGAAAAAAGTATCTGATAATGATTCAATGATGCTAGCTGTAGTTAAAGAAAATGAAAAATATATTGTTAAGAGTAGAGACTTTTTAACTGGTAAAGAAGAAAAAAGTGAAGAATTTGCTGATTTATTAGAAGGTTTAGTAACCATTGATAAAAAAATAGAAAGAGAAAAGAAGGGTAGAAAGATTTTATGCAAAAAACATTGTTAGTAATGGCTGCTGGAATGGGTAGTCGCTTTGGAGGACTTAAGCAAATAGAACCAATGGGTCCTAATGGAGAGTTTTTAATAGACTATTCAGTTTATGATGCAAGGTTAGCAGGATTTACTAAAATTGTCTTTATTATTAAGAAAGAGAATTATGAGATCTTTAAAGAAACAATTGGGAAAAGAGTAGAACCATATATTGAAACAGAATATGTTTTTCAAGATGACTCTAACTTGAGAGAAAATTATCCTAGTTTAAAAACAAGAGTAAAACCATTAGGAACAGGGCATGCTATATTATGTGCAAAAGATAAAGTAAAAACACCTTTTGCTATTATTAATGCAGATGATTTTTATGGAAGGGCTGCCTATATGGTAGCTAGTAAATACTTAGATAAAATTGATGATAAACATTATGCTGTAGTAGGTTATAAAGTTAGTAAAACACTTAGTCCTAATGGAGCAGCTAAAAGAGGAATTTGTAGAGAAGAAAATGGTAAATTAAAAGATTTAATTGAGAGTAGTGTTGAAAGAATTGATAATAAAATAATTGCAAAACCATTAGACGGTGATACTGAGTTTGCAGTGGAAGATGACTCACTAGTGTCAATGAATTTACTATTATTTACACCAAAGATATTTGCATATTTAGAAGAAAAATTAACGAAATTTCTAGAAACTAATAAGAATGATTTATCTAAATGTGAATTTCTAATACCTGATGTAGTTAAAGATGCTATAAAAGAAGGTAGGGTAGAAGTTGATTTATTAAGTACAAATGTTATCTGGCATGGAGTTACTTATAAAGAAGATAAAGAAGAGGTAGTTAAGGCAATAGATGAATTAATAAAAGAAAATATTTATCCAAATAAACTATGGTAGAGGTGAAAAACTATGATACAAGAATCAATAGAGAGAATGAATGAATTAATAGATATCTTAAATGATGCTAATTATAACTATTACGTAAAAGATAATCCAACTATTACAGATCAGGAGTTTGATAAGTATCTAAGAGAATTAGAGACTATTGAGAAGAATCATCCAGACTGGAAGAGAAATGATTCTCCAACTTTACATGTTGGGGGAGAGGTTATTGAATCATTTAAGAAGGTTGAACATACTATTCCTATGCTTTCTTTAGGAGATGTTTTTAGTGAAGAAGAGATACTAGCTTTTCTAAAGAGAATAGAAGCTAATGGATTTCATCCAGAGTATGTTTGTGAATTAAAGATAGATGGTTTATCAGTTTCTCTGCATTATGAAGATGGTATTCTTGTAACTGCCGCTACTAGAGGTAATGGAGTAGTAGGAGAAGATATTACGCATAATGTTAAAACCATTAAAAGTATTCCTCTTAAATTAAAAGAACCAGTAACTATTGAAGTACGTGGGGAAATATTTATGGGGAAAGAAACTTTAAAAAGATTAAATGAAGAAAGAAAAGAAAAGAATCTTCCTTTATTACAGAATACTAGAAATGCAGCTGCTGGTTCTATTAGACAATTGGACTCTAAAGTAGCTGCTAAACGTAACTTAGATGCTTTTTTGTATCATTTACCAAATCCCTTAGACTATGGAATTAAGACTCATCATGATGCTTTAGAATATTTTTATAAGCTAGGGTTTAAGACTAATCCTAATAATAAAGTAGTAAAGAATATAGATGAAGTAATGGCTTATATTCATGAAAAAGCAGCTATTAGAGATAGTCTTCCTTATGATATTGATGGAATTGTTATAAAAGTTGATTCTATTGAAACTCAACAAAAACTAGGTTATACTGCTAAGACGCCTAGGTGGGCTATTGCATATAAATTTCCGGCTACCGAAGTGTTAACTAAATTAAAAGATATTATTTTTACAGTAGGAAGAACTGGGCAAATAACTCCTAATGCAATCTTAGAACCAGTTATTGTAATGGGTAGTACTATCTCAAGAGCTACGCTTCATAATGATATGTATGTTAAAGAAAAAGACTTGAAAATAGGAGATATAGTATCTATTAGAAAAGCAGGGGATGTAATTCCAGAAGTAGTAGAAGCTAAAAAGGAAAGAAGAACAGGAGCTGAGAAAGACTTTGTAATGATTAGTGAGTGTCCTATCTGTGGTACTAAGTTAGTAAAAAAAGATGAACAAGTAGATTACTACTGTCCTAACAAACTATGTCCAGCAAGACATGTTGAAAGCTTCATTCATTTTGTTTCAAAAGGTGCAATGAACATTCAGGGACTAGGTGATCAAATAATGGAAGACCTTTATAACTTTCACTTTATAAGAGATATTAGTGATATATATTTATTAAATAATCATAAAGATGACTTAGTAAACTTAGAAGGATATGGAGAAAAGTCTATTAGTAAATTACTTGAAGCAATAGAAGAAAGTAAAAAAAACTCTTTAGAAAGATTATTGTTTGGTTTAGGTATTCCTCATGTTGGTAAAGAAAAAGCTAAGATATTAGCAGAAAAGTTTGAAACTATGGATGAGTTATCTAAAGCTACTCTAGATGAATTAACAGATATTGATGATATTGGTTCCATAATTGCTAGTTGTGTGGTAGAATATTTTAGCGACTCTACTAATTTAGAATTAATTAATAAGTTAAAAGAGTTAGGACTTAATATGAAATATCTTGGTAAGAAGAAAGTATTAGATGAAAACTTTGCTGGTAAAAGATTTGTCTTAACAGGAACTTTAAAAGAATTAACTAGAGATGTAGCAAAAGACAATATTGTTACTAGAGGTGGAAAGTGTATTGAAAGTGTCTCATCTAAAACTGATATAGTAATAGTAGGAGAAAATCCAGGTAGTAAATATGATAAAGCTAAATTACTTGGTATTCCTATTTGGAGTGAACAAGATTTCTTAGATAAGTTAAGAAAGGAAAATGAGTAGTATGGGATTAAAACTAGAAAATGATAATCATAGTGGTTTTGATGATAGTAATTATGTGACTATTGATGAAGAAAAGAAGTTAAAAAAGAGATTTACTATTATCATGATAGTAGCTCTAGTGTTAGGTACTCTTATATTTATAGATATTTTAGTAACTAATTATACTAGTGCAGGACCATTTCTAGCAATTAAAGTAAAAACTCATAATGATGGTGGGACTAAAGAATACTATGGATTAGGGTATAAAGTTATTAAATATCGTGTTAAAGATGGAAGAAATATTACCGTAATAGGTGGTTGGACTCTTAAATATGATCCAACAACCAAGGCTACTACTGTAGAAGAATTAGCTATTTCTTTTAGAAATAATCCAAAAGAAACCTTAAAAAACTCTTATAAGCAATTTTTTATAGTAACAGGTAAGATAGATTCTATTGATAAGACTAATAAGAAAATAGTACTTATCTATGAAGATAAAGATGGTGGTAATTATACTACAAAGGCAGAATTTTACTTGAGAAACAAATCTAAGTTAAAAAAATACAAAAAAGGAGATACTGTAATTGTAAGTGGAACTTTTTCAAAATATACTCCTAAGAATGGTAGTGTAGCAAGAACTATAACTTTTAATAATTGTTCTATTAATTAATATGTTTATATAGAATAAATTGAAGTTATAAATAAAAAAACTTGATATATACTAAATAAAATGGTATATTAATTAAGAAAAACAAGTGCGAAAGACGGAAATAAGGAAAATTAGTAGAGACTTCTTGGTTGGTGAAAAAGAAGATGGAACTTATTTTAGATCACTTTCAAGTTGTGCTTTATGGATAAGATAAAGACGGGGACTAGACGTTAACTAGAATAAGGTAGATTAATCTATGAAGAAAGGTGGTACCACGTAAATGTTCGTCCTTTCAACATAGATTTTTTTGTTATAAGGAGGAGATACTATGGAATTTAAACAATTAAAAAAAGGTGATACTCATAATATTGAACTAGAAATAGAAAAAGAATGGGAAAATGAGGACATCTTAAAAAAATGTATTGATAATAGAAAAGACTGTGAGAACTTTGTTTTCTATGATGGACCTGCTACTGCTAATGGAATGCCAGGACTTCATCATATGATGGCTAAATTCTTAAAAGATACATTTTGTAAATATAAAACTATGCAAGGATATCGTGTCCTAAGAAAAGTGGGTTGGGATACTCATGGTCTTCCTGTAGAATTACAAGTTGAAAAGGAATTAGGTTTTAACTCTAAGAAAGATATTGAAGAATATGGTATAGAAGAGTTTAATAAAAAGTGTAAGGAAAGTGTTTGGAAGAATGAAAAAGCTTTCTCTGATCTTACTAAAGAAATGGGACAGTTTATTGACTTAGAGCATCCTTATGTTACTTATGATAATAATTATATTGAAACAGAGTGGTGGATACTAAAGAAATTCTTTGATGAAGGATTATTCTATGAAGGACATAAAATATTACCATTTTGTACTAGATGTGGTACAGGATTAGCTTCTCATGAAGTTGCTCAAGGATATAAAGAAGTTACAGCTAATACAGTTATTGTTCCAATGAAAAAGAAAGATGAAGATGTTTACTTCTTAGTTTGGACTACTACTCCTTGGACTTTAATTAGTAATGTGGCTTTATGTGTTAATCCTAAAGAATTATATATTTTAGCAGAAAGTCGTGGTACTAAGTTTATTGTAGCTAAAGCTTTAGCTAACAAAGTATTAGGAGATGACTATACTGTCTTAGAAGAATATAGTGGTAAGAACTTAGAATATATGGAATATGAACAGTTAATACCAAGTCTTAAAGTAGATAAGAAAGCTTTCTTTGTAACTGTAGATGACTATGTAACAATGGATGCTGGAACTGGTATTGTTCATATTGCCCCTGCTTTTGGACAAGATGATTATAATGTTGGTAAGAAATATAATTTACCAGTATTAAATCCAGTAGGAGAAGATGGATGTTATACGGCTGGACTTTGGAAAGGTAGAAATGTTTTTGATGTAGATATAGATGTTATTAAATACTTAAAAGAAAATGATAAACTATTTAAGAAAGAAAAAATAAAACATGACTATCCACATTGTTGGCGTTGTGGAACACCACTTCTATACTATGCTAAACCATCATATTATTTGGAAGTTACTAAATTAAAAGATCAAGTAGTTAAAAATAATAATGGTGTTAATTGGTATCCTAAATTTGTAGGAGAAAAAAGATTTGGTAACTGGTTATTAAATATGAATGATTGGGCAATTTCAAGAAATCGTTATTGGGGAACACCATTACCACTTTGGAGATGCTCTTGTGGTCATATGGAAATGATTGGTTCTCGTAAAGAATTAGTAGAAAAATCTATTGAAGAAATAGATGAATCTATTGATTTACATAGACCATATGTTGATAATGTTCATATTACTTGTCCAGATTGTGGTAAGGAAATGTCAAGAGTTAAAGAAGTAATTGATTGCTGGTTTGATTCTGGTTCTATGCCTTTTGCTCAATATCATTATCCATTTGAAAATAAAGAATTATTTGAAGAACAGTTCCCAGCTAACTTTATCTGTGAAGGAATTGATCAAACAAGAGGATGGTTCTATACCTTATTATTAATATCAACCTTTGTAACAGGTAAGGCACCATATAAAAATGTTTTAGTAAATGACTTGTTATTAGATAAATTTGGTAAAAAGATGAGTAAGAGTAAAGGAAATATTGTAGAACCATTTACTACTATGAAAAAGTATGGAGCAGATACAATTCGTTTCTATTTACCTTATGTATCACCAGTTTGGTCACCTATAAAGTTTGATGATGATGGATTGAAAGAAGTGTATTCTAAATATTTATCAACATTCAAGAATGCTTACTCATTCTTTGAGATGTATGCCAATGCTGATAAAATTGATCCTAGAGAATATAATATTCCCGTAGCTAAACGTGATTTAACTGATAGATGGTTGTTATCTAGACTTAATCATATGGTTAAAGATGTAACTGAAGGTTATGAAAAGTATGATCTTAATATTGTTGTTCATAAGATAGTAGACTTTATTAATGATGATTTTTCTAACTGGTATATTAGAAGTAATAGAAGAAGATTCTGGGCTAGTGAATTAACTGAAGATAAAAAAGCAGTATACTTAACAACTTACGAAACATTACTAACACTAGCTAAAGTAACGGCACCTGTTACACCATATATTTCAGAAGAGATTTATCAAAATTTAACAGGCAAGACATCTGTTCATTTAGAAGATTTCCCTAAAGTTGATGAAGAGTTATTATCAAAAGACTTAGAACAGAGAATGGAACTTGTAAGAGATATTTGTAGTCTAGGAAGAAATGCTAGAGAAGATGCAGCTATCAAGGTAAGACAACCTCTTAACTTTATGATTTTACCACTTGTTGATGAAGCAGTTATTGAAGACTTTGAAAGTATTATTAAAGAAGAACTTAATATTAAAGAAATCGTATATAAAGATGATATGACTGAGTATATGGATTATATTGTTAAACCAAACTTTAAAGTAGTAGGTAAGGTATTTGGACCTAAGATGAGGGACTTTCAAGAAGCTGTTAGTAAGCTAGATATTAATGATGTTAATAAGATAAAAGCTGGATACTTTAAGATGAACTTCTTAGGAGAAGAAATAGATGTTACAGAAGACATGATATTAACAACTCTTAAGAATAAGAAAGGTTATTGTGCTGCAAGTAATGGCAAGACAAGTATTGTTCTTGATACATCATTAACAGAAGACTTAATATTAGAAGGACTTGCTAGAGAAGTAGTAAGAAAAGTACAAAATTTAAGAAAAGAAGCAGACTTTGTAATAACCGATCATATTAATTTATATTATCATGGAGATGAAATGTTTGATAAGATGTTAGCATCATATGATGAATATATTAAGAATGAAACATTAGCAGATTCTTTAATTGAAGATCAAAATATTGAAAAAGATATAGAATTAAATGATATAGTTGTAGGACTAAGAGTAGAAAGAAGATAATCTTTCTGCTTTTGTCTATCAAAAGGGGGACTTTTTATGTTTGAAGATGATTATTCAGAATTTAAATCTAAGGTAAAAAAAGAAATTAAGGATGTTGTTTTTAAGTCTATTGAAATATATAAGACTTTAGAAGATAAAAAAATATATTATTATTCACATTCAATGGAAAAGCCAATGGATATAGTAGATAAATATTCTTTTGCTACTCTTATAGCTATCTTAGATAATGATAAGAAATTAAATGATTATTTTAAAAAAGAAGGTATCACTATAAAAAAGATTGCTGATTATTTAGATGTTGATTTAGCTGATACTTTAGAACTATATCCTGATCAGTTAGAATCAGAATTTATACATGGCTATGGTAGTTTTTTACAAAGAATAACTAAGACACATGAGTGGAATCAAATAGATATAATTAATTTAGCAGGGAATGTTATTTATGAATATAATGATGATAGTGATGCTATAAAAAGTTTTTTTAAAGATAATGGTATAGATATATCAAATGTAAATAAAGGTTTACTTTGCTTAGATGAGGATAATTCTTTAGAAGATGTTAAGCCTGTTAAAGAGAAAAGTAATTTGATTGGTTTTGGTTACTATTTAACTGGTGATATTGGTAAAAATATAAAAGGAAGAGAAAAAGAAATAAGAGATTTAGAAGCTAGTTTAATTGCTCCTGGTAATGTAATTATAACTGGTGAGGCTGGAGTAGGTAAGACAGCAGTAGTTGAACATTTGGCATATCTTATTAATAATAATAAAGTTCCTAATATACTGAAAGATAAAAAAATATTTCTTCTAGATTTAGTAAAAATAATGGCTAATACTACTTATAGAGGTGATTTGGAATCTAAACTTGATAAGTTAATTAGTAGTTTAGAAAAAGATAAGAATACAATACTGTTTATTGATGAAATACATATGATTATGGGAGCAGGTAAAGGTTCTAGTGATAATATTGATATAGCCAATATTATGAAGTCTTATTTAAGCAATAGAAAGATACAAATAATAGGAGCTACTACTACTTTAGAATATGAAAAGTATATACTAGAAGATAAAGCTTTTAGAAGAAGATTTAACAAGGTAGTTGTTGATGAACCAAATGATGAGGTTCTTTATGATATATTAAATACTAAGAGAATAGAGTATGAAAATAAATTAAATATAAAAATGGAAGATGCTGATAAATCAATTAGATTATTAATTGAATCTACTAAAAAGAATCATAGAAATTATAACGATAATCTTTGTAACCCAACTCTTGCCTTAAATATTCTAGGAAGAAGTTTTGCTTATACAGTAGTAGACTCTAAGAATAGTGTAACTTTATCTTCTCTAGCAGATTCTGTTCTAACTGAAGAGACATTATATAGAGGTAGTAGAGAAAATTGTGCTAATAAGTTGAAGAAAGCAAAAGTAAAGACTCTTTCTAATGACAATAAAATAATTAGATTTCCTAAAAAGTAAATGTTTATTTCTTTTTAGGTTTCGACTATACTAGTAGTAGGTGATGATATGAAAAAATTAAATGAACTTTTTAATGATATAGATAGTAATTGTGAAGTAACAGGGATAAAAATAAACTCTAAGGATGTCAAAAAAGGAGATATTTTTGTCTGTACAATGGGGGTTACTGCAGATAGACATGACTTTATAGATGAGGCTATAGAAAATGGAGCTTGTGCTGTTGTAGTATCTAAAGATGTAGGTGATAAGCCTGTTCCTATAATAAAAGTAGCAAATACTAATAACTATTTAAGAGAATTATGTTCTAAGTATTATGATTATCCTTATAAGAAAATGGAAATGATAGGTGTTACTGGTACTAATGGTAAAACAACTGTAGCAGAAATTATTTATCAATTATTAGGTGATGATTGTGCTTATCTTGGTACTAATGGTCGTAAGTGGAAAAATAAGTCTTTACCAATGCGTAATACTACTCCTGATGTTGATAGACTTTACATGTATCTAGACGAATTTGTAAATGATAAGTGTAAAACAACAGCGATGGAGGCGTCAAGCGAAGCTTTCTTTAGACATAGACTTGACGATATAAAGTATCATATTGCAATCCTTACTAATATTACAGAAGACCATTTAAATATTCATAAGACTTTAGATAATTATATAGATTGTAAGTGTCAACTATTTAGACAAGTTAGTGAAGATGGTTACTCTATCCTTAATAGTATGGATGTAAACTATGAAAGGGTTTTATATAATAGTAAAGGTAATGTTTTAACTTATGGTATGAATGAAAATGATACGCTTTATATAAAGAATTATGAAGAACAAGGTAGTAGGATGAAAATTACTTTTAGATATGATAATCAAGATTACATTGTTTTAAGCCCATTACTAGGTGAGTTTAATGTATTTAATCTTGCTCCTGCTATTTTGACTTGTCTTGCTAAAGGTATTAATATAGATGAAGTATTAAAAAGAGTAGAAAACTTAAACCAGATAGAAGGAAGATTAGAAGTTTTATCATTCACTGATAAATATATGATTATGTTAGATTATGCTCATACAACGGATGCTTTGGATAAGATACTTACATATTTAGATAAAATAAAGAAAAATAGAATAATTACTGTTACAGGATCAGCTGGTGGAAGAGAAAAAGAAAAAAGACCAAGTATGGGTAAAGTAGTTCTAGAAAAGTCTGATTATGTTATTTTTACAATGGATGATCCAAGAGAAGAAGCTGTTAATCAGATAATTGATGATTTAGTATCAGAATCAGACTTAACTAATTATGAGAGAATTATTGATAGAAAAGATGCTATATATAAGGCTTTATCGATGGCAGAAAAAGATGATATTGTATTTATTACTGGTAAAGGTAGAGATAATTATATGGCTATTGGTAAAGAATATCTTCCATATTCTGACTATGACGTTATAAAGCGTTATTTTGCTGATTAGAGATGATGGTAATGGGCGTAAATTTTTTTAAGGGGTATTAGCATAATGCTAATATTCTTTTTTTAACATCTTCATCCCATAAATTGCTTTCTTCTTTTGCTCTCAATGTAAGAATATATTGTCCACCATTAATACTCCA
>CAVLCG010000021.1:0-15955 GCA_963661445.1 bacterium
CATGTGTCTTTTTTGTGATACTTTGATGACTTTTCGTTAGAAATTTGGTACAATGTTAAGTGAATACAAAGGTGGGATAAGATGGAACTAATTAGAATAAAAAATGTAACCAAACAATACAAAAATGGTGTAACAGCAATTTATGACTTATCTCTTTCAATAAAAAAAGGATCTTTTGTCTTTGTAATAGGTGGAAGTGGAAGTGGAAAGAGTACATTTATAAAGATGTTATATCGTGAAGAAAAACCAACTAAAGGAGAAATAATTGTTGGTGGACTTAATGTTTTAAAACTTAGAAATAAAAAAGTTTATAAATTAAGAAGAAAACTAGGAATTGTCTTTCAAGATTATCGGTTATTACCTAAGTCTACTGTTTATGAAAATGTTGCTTTTACTATGGAAGTTTTAGGAGCAAGACGTGATGAAATTAGAAAGAAAACGCTAAAGGCTATAGAACTAGTCGGCTTAAAACATAAGATTCATAACTATCCAGACCAATTATCAGGTGGTGAACAACAACGTGTTGCAATAGCAAGAGCCATCGTTAATGAACCTAAACTTTTACTTTGTGATGAGCCTACTGGTAACTTAGACCCTGATATGAGTATGGAAATTATGCAAGTACTAGAAGAGATTAACAAGTCTTGCGGAACAACAATTATTATGGCAACTCATGATAAGGATATTGTTAATAGAATGAAAAAAGAAGTAATAGTCTTAAAAGATGGACATTTAGTAAAACATGTAGAGAAAGGGGAGTATGAAGAATGAAATTCTTTAGAATGTTAGGTAGAAGTATTAGAGATGCCTTTAAATCAGTCTTTCGTAACTTTTCTCTATCACTAGCTTCTATCTCTTGTATTATAATAACCTTACTTATAGTAGCTGTTGCTATCATCTTGACATTTAATGTAGAAAACTTTACTAAAGAGATGGAAAAAGATTTAACAATAGTTGTTTTCCTAAATAATAATGCTACAGAAGAGCAAGTAAAAGATGTTCAAAATAAACTAGAGAAAATGGACAATGTTGAAAGTTTAACTTATCAAAGTAAAAATGCCGTTAAAGAAGAGATGCGCAAAGAAAATGAAGTATTTAATGAGGTAATGTCTACTTGGAAAGATGATGACAATCCATTAAAAGATACTTTTCAAGTAAAAGTAAAAGATGTAGAAAAGATTAAAACTACTGCTGAAAAGATTAAAAAAATGGAACAAGTAAGTGTTGTTAACTATGGTGAAGCTTGGGTTGATAAAATGATTAGTATGTTTAGTGTAGTAGAAAAAGGAGCCTATGGTGTAGTAATTGCCTTAATATTAGTAACAGTTTTTCTAATTGTAAACACTATCAAATTAACAATCTTCTCAAGAAAAAGAGAAATATCAATCATGCGACTTGTTGGAGCTAGTAATGTAGCTATTAAAACACCATTCATTGTAGAAGGAATGATACTAGGTTGTCTTGGAGCAATCTTACCAATTCTAGGAGTATGTTTTGGTTATGTAGCCCTTTATAATCACTTACATGGATACTTGTATACAGAAATCATTAGATTAGTAGAACCAGAACCATTTATTTATATGGTATCAGGAATAATACTTGTAATAGGAATATTAGTAGGTATGATAGGTTCATCTTCTGCTGTAAGAAAGTATTTAAAGGTGTAGTATGAATAGAAGAAAAATAACTATCTTATTATTAATATCCCTTTGCTTACTACCTTTTAAAGTAGATGCTAAGACAATAAAAGAATTTGAAAATGAAGTTAATTCTTATACTAAACAGCTGGAAGAAAAAGAAGCAAAGATTGCTAAAAATGATCAAGAAGTAGCAGAAATTAAGAAAAATATAGCATCTTATGAAAAACAAATAAGTGACTTAGAAGTATCTATGAAGAGTCTACAAGATGAGATAGATAAGTCTAATGCGGAAATAGAAAAGAAAACTGAAGAAAGTAAACAACTATTTCAGTACTTACAAGTAAGTAATGGTAATAATGCTTATATGGAATATGTCTTTGGAGCAGAAAGTGTTACAGAGATGGTTTATAGATTAAGCGTAGTAGAACAATTAACAGAATATAATCAAAAAGTAATGAATGAATTAGATGAGTTAATTAAAACAAATAAAGCTAAGTCAGCAGAGTTAGCAGCTAAGAAAGAAGAATTAAAATCACTTAAAGCTAAACTTGAAAGTGAGAAAGAAAGAATTAATGCTGATACTAAATCTATCAGAGAATCTATGCCATCAGTACAAGAACAGTTAAAAGCTGCTAAAGCTAATCTAGCTTATTATAAAAAGTTAGGTTGTGGAGTAAATGAAGATATTTATGTTTGTCAATATAGATATGATAGAGCTCATAGTGGTAGTAATGCAGGAGGTAGTACTATCCCAGTTCCTCCATCAGTAAGTGGCTTCTTTAGACCAATGACTAGTGGTTATGTTACTCAAAATTGGGGTGGATATGGAGGACATTTAGGAATCGACTTATCTAACTCAAATGATAGAACTATTCCTATTTATCCAATAGCAGATGGTGTCATCTTTAAGATATATAGCGACTCATGTACTAGTGGTAATTGGTGCTCTTATGGTTGTAATGGAAATGCTAAGGTTGTTAAAATAAGACACTTAGTAAATGGTAGATATATTTATTCAACTTATGCTCATTTAAGTAGTTATGGAAATATACGTGAAGGAATGCAAGTTAATACCGGTACGATGATTGGAAGAATGGGTAATAGTGGTTGTTCAACTGCAGCTCACTTACACTTAGAAATTACAAGTTGTGATTGGAATGTTGGTGGTGGATGCAGTAGTTATACTGCCTATGAAAAAAGTACTATTAATCCTAGACAATATATTGGGTTCCCATCTACTCTTAGAGCATGGTGGACAGAAAGATAAGAAAATTCTTGTCTTTTTTCTTTCCTTTATTTATAATAACTAACAAAGTGAGGGGTTTTATGACAGAAAATCAAGAATTATTATTAAAACTTATTAAAGAAGGGAGAACTTGTAATGATATAAGTAAAGAATTAAATATTTCTAATAGACAATTATATAACAGATTACTTACTCTTAAAAATAAAGGAATGACATTAGAAAGAAACTATTATAGTAATGGGCAAATAACTTATAAAATACCATCTGCTTCTTCAGTCGTTTACAATAAAACAAAACTTTCTTCTAACAATATACTAACTTTGCATGAAGAAGAAGATATGAAAATGTTAGTAATATCTGATTTGCATTTTGGTAATAAATTAGAACGATTAGATTTGGTAGATAATGCCTTTAATTATTGTGCGAAGAATGGTATAAACATAATTTTATGTGCGGGTGATATGATTGATTCATCATCTCGTAGATGTAAGGAAGAATATAACACTGCTGAAAAACAAATGAAACACTTTGTTAAAGATTATCCCCATGATAAGAATATTTTAACTTTTGCAGTAGGTGGTAATCATGATATATATGCTTTTTATAATGAATCAAAATCAATTATTGATTATACCGATAATTATAGACATGATGTTATAATTGGAAATTTTTTACTGAATACTATTAATATTAAAAATGAGAGTATAGATTTATATCATCATATAGATAATTTTACCATGCAGAAAACTGGTTCTGTAATAAGACTTCATGGTCATGCACATAAATACAGTACACAAGTTGACTCGAAGAATAAATTACAGGTGGTAGTTCCTTCTCTTTCTGGTATTAATCAAACATTACCAACCGCATTAGAGATGAATTTACACTTTAAGAAAGGTTTTATTGAAACAGTTGATTTAAAACAAATATATTTTATCTATCGTGATATGGTTTTAAGTGAGATTAGTTACAATCTAATGAAAAATAGAAATATTGTATATAAATCAATAAATAATGAAATATGTAGTGGAGATTCAGACATTAGACAAAAGGTATATTCATTAATAAAATAAGTTAAAACTAGACAAAATTTTACATTTAAACTCTAAAAATATTAGTAAATTCCTCGAATTGTGTTAAACTTAATA
Organism: bacterium; assembly: GCA_963661445.1. Classification (GTDB taxonomy): domain Bacteria; phylum Bacillota_I; class Bacilli_A; order RF39; family UBA660; genus Onthousia. Next base: position 4,035 of record CAVLCG010000021.1, read on the forward strand.
TTAAGGAGGATACAATATGGAATTTAATTTTAGAGGAAAAAAAGCTCTTGTTACTGGAGGAGGAAGCGGTCTTGGTAGAGAATGTGCTATACTTTTTGCCAAGAATGGAGCAGATGTTTTAATCGCTGATTTATTACCAGAAAGATGTGAAGAAGTAGCAACTGAAGTAAGAAAATATGGTGTTAAGGCAATTGCCTATCAAGTAGATGTTACTAATTATGAACAAGTAGCTTCAATGTACAAAAAAATAGTGGATGAATGGGGAAACGTTGATATAGTTGTTAACTCAGCTGGTGTTTGTTTAACTGGTGAATTGACTAAAGAAAGCCTAGAGAATATTGATAAGACAATAGATATTAATATTAAAGGAACAATCTATTCTTGTAGAGAAGCTTTAAATATTATGAGAGCTAATAAATATGGTAAGATTGTTAACATGTCATCAATAGCAGCAAAGGCATGTTCTGCTGGATTTAGCGTTTATAGCTGTACTAAGTCTGCAGTCTTGGCACTAACTGCTAGTCTAGGAAGAGAAGCAGCTAAAGATAACGTTAATGTTAACTGTATTTGTCCAGGAATTATTAGAACAAGTATGTGGGAAGATATTCTTGATCAAATGGCTGGTAGTGAAGAAAACGTAAGAGAAAATGTTTGGACAAGCTGTAACAGTGCGACACCAAACGGAAAACCACAAGAACCGATTGATATAGCTTATATGACTGCTTTCTTATGTACTGACGAAGCAAGATATATTACTTCTCAAAATATTGGTGTTGATGGTGGTTATACCTTCTAGTAATAATTAGTTACAAGACTGAGCTATTATTTAGCTCTTTTTTAGTGACATTTTTTCTTAAGCTTGATAAACTTTAGTTAAGAAAGGAAAATATGATGAAAAATGTAGTAATTATAGGAGCAGGTCCCGCAGGGCTTTCTTGTGCTTATGAGATTTTAAAGAATAATAAGAATATTAAGGTAACAATTTTTGAAGAAGAAAAAATGGTTGGTGGTATTAGTAAAACAGTAAATTATAAAGGAAACAGAATAGATATAGGGGGACATCGTTTCTTTACTAAAAATGAAGAGGCAAAAAAACTATGGTTAGAATTATTACCGCCTCAAAATAAACCAGCTTATGATGATAAGATATTAGACACAGAAAAAAGGTTTCCTAAGAAAGGAAAAAATCCTGAAAAAGATGACGCAGTAATGCTTATTAGGAATAGAGTAAGTAGAATTTATTATAATCATAAATTTTTTGATTATCCTGTTAATTTTAATTTTAAAACCATTAAAAATATGGGATTTGCTACTACTTGTTCTTGTGGAATAAGTTATTTAAAATCAACAATTCATAAATTAGATGAATTTAACTTGGAAAATTTTTATATTAATCGCTTTGGTAAGAAACTATACTCTATGTTTTTTGAAGGATATACAACTAAAGTTTGGGGTAGAACGCCTAGTGAAATAGACTCTAGTTGGGGTAGTCAACGAGTAAAAGGAATTTCTATTAGTAAAGTCCTAGTTGATTATTTTAAACGTATCTTTCATCTTGAAAATAAGAATAAAGAAACCTCTTTAATAGAATCATTTTACTATCCTAAATATGGACCAGGTCAGTTATATGAAACATTAGCAGATGAGGTAAAAAAACTAGGTGGTAAAATTATAAAAAAAGCTAAAGTAGTGAAAATAAAGAGAAATAATAGAAAAATAACTTCTATTGTATATTTAAAAGATAATAAATATATAAATTATCAATGTGATGTTTTAGTTAGTTCTATGCCTTTGAAAGATTTAATATTAAGTATGAATGATATACCTAAGAGAATTACTAAGATAAGTAGTAATTTACCATATCGTGACTTTGTAACAGTTGGTTTATTAGTACCTAGTTTTAAAGTAGAAAATAGTAATACTATTCATGGTAGTGTTAATGATAACTGGATTTATGTTCAAGATAAAAATGTAAAATTAGGAAGAATACAAATATTTAATAATTGGTCACCATATATGGTTAAAGATCCCGTTAATAATATCTGGATGGGACTTGAATATTTTTGTCAAGAAAATGATGAATTTTGGACCATGCAAGATAAAGATATAATTAATATGGCTAAAGAAGAATTGAAAACAATGAAATTTTATGAGGGAAAAATATTAGATGGTATTGTAATAAGAGTAAAGAAAGCCTATCCCGCTTACTTTGATAGTTATAAACACATTGATGAAGTAAGAAAGTATATAAATAATATAGATAATTTATATTGTATTGGAAGAAATGGAACCCATTCTTATAATAATATGGATCATTCAATTTATAGTGGATTGTTATGTGGTAGAATGATTAATAAAGGTGAACATGACTTAGATAAATTATGGAATGTTAATGTGGATAAGTCATACCATGAGGAGAAGTAAATGAAATATAAACCTAATAAATATACTAGTTATTTATATTTTATTATTCCGCTTCTTCTTTCAACTACTTTAAATATCAGTAAAGAAAGAGATATTTGGTTTATTCTCTCATATGGTAAATATATACTAAAAAATTGGTTACCTCATCATGATATATTATCAATGCATAGCAATTTTTCTTTATTAGTTCAACAATGGTTATCAGACATAATTTACTACTTATCCTATAAGTTATTAGGAGGAGTTGGAATATACATACTGGTATTTATACTAAATGCATTAATTCTTTATTTTCTATATAAATTGTGTATGGTGATAAGTAATAAAAAAGTATTTAGTTCAGTTATTACTAGTTCTATTATAGATATACTTTTAATGACTTATTTTGTAACACCAAGACCGCAGATGTTTACTTTTCTAATATTTATAGTATTACTTTATATCTTAGAAAAATATTTAAAAGAAGAATCAAAGATTATTTGGATTATCCCACTTCTTTCATTCTTATTAGTTAATCTTCATGCTTCTATGTGGCCTTGTTTATTTATTCTTATGCTACCTTATTTGGTTGAGATTAGCTATAACTTTTTAAAGAAGAAAGATAGAAAAATATTTAAATTATTACAAGTGTTCTTTTTCTCTATTATAGTAGGTTTCCTAAATCCTTATGGCTTAAAAGCAATGACTTATTCACTAACTAGTTATGGAGTAGATACTATAAATAAAATGGTTATGGAAATGTCTCCATTTACTTTAAAAGGTGTGTTAGCTCCTACTAATTATATAGTATTAGGTCTATTCTTTGGACTATTAACCAGTATGTTTATTAAAAAGAAATATTCACCTCATCAAGTACTATTAATGTTTGGACTATTTTATATGGTATTATGTAATTTTAGAAATGTAACTTTATTCTATATCTGTGTTTTACCATTCTTTAGTATATATCTACCTTTTACTGATGGAAAAAGTAAGTTTATACCTAAAAAACTTTATCTAGTAATTATACTTTGTCTTTTAGTATTAATTGGTTATAATGCTGTAGATGGAAAGTATAATCTAGTAAATCCTAATAAGAAAATAATAGATTACTTAGATAAAAATGCTAAGCAAGATATAAAACTATATACTAATAATGATAATGGTTCTTACTATGAATTTAGTGGTTATCATCCTTATATAGATGGAAGGGTAGAAGTATTTGTAAAAGCTAATAATCATCAAGAAGATATCATGTTAGAGTATTATAATATGTCATTTGGAATATTAAATGTAGAGAAGTTTTTAGATAAGTATAAATTTACTCATTTAGTTGTTGATAAAAATGAAATACTATATAAGTATTTAGAAAATAATGAAAACTATCAAAAAGTAGTAACAATTGATGAGACTTATCTCTATATTAGAAAGTAGGTATTAAAATGTTTAAAAAATATAAACCAAGTAAGTGGCTTAGTTATCTATACTTTATATTTCCTCTTTTTTTAGTAACAAAAATAAATGTAGGAAAAGAAAGTGATATCTGGTTCTTATTATCATATGGTAAACAAATATTAACAAGTGGTTTTCCCAAATATGATTTTCTATCGATGCATAAAAATTTATCCTTTGTAATGCAACAGTGGTTATCAGCTTTATCTTTTTATCAAGTTTATAAATTACTAGGAGGAGTAGGACTATTCTTATTAGTATTTATTATAAATGCTTTAATTATCTTTTTATTATATAAACTATGTATGTTACTAAGTGATAATAAAGTGTTTTCTTCCGTGGTAACTACTTGTATGATAGATATTTTATTACAGAGCTTTTTTATAATACCAAGACCACAAGTTTATAGTTTATTATTATTTATAGTAACAGTTTATATACTTGAGTTATATCTTAAAAAGAATAGTAAATCTATTTATCTGTTACCACTAGTTTCTCTATTACTGATTAATTTTCATGCTTCTATGTGGCTATGTTTATTTATTCTTACTATGCCTTTTATCTTTGAATTTACTTTATTATTTATTAAAAAGAAAGATAAAAGAATAGTTAAATTATTACTTATGGTTTTACTATCATTCTTAGTTGGTTTCTTAAATCCATATGGCATAAAGAATATGTTTTATTCACTAACTAGTTATGGGGTTGATATAATAAATAGTGAAGTTATAGAAATGCATTCCTTTACTACGATGGAACCTTTAACATTTGCTAATTATTGTTTTATTGGAACATTTTTTATCCTTTTAATTGGAATTATCTATCGTAAGAATAAAAAAGTAGAAGCGAGTCAACTATTGTTAATATTAGGTACTACTTATATGGCTCTTTGTAATTTTAGAAATATTAGTATATTCTATGTATGTGCACTTCCTTTTCTTAGTATTTATTTACCACTAAAAGATGGAAAAGAAGAAAAATTACCAATTAAACTATATATCTTATTTGCAACTATAATAGTTTTAACTATCTCTATTAATATTTATAATGGTAATTATAATTTAAAAAATGCTAATCAAAAGTATATTAATTATCTTGATAAAAATGCTAGTAAAGATATAAAACTATATGCAGGTTATAATGAGGGATCTTATTTCGAATATAGCGGTTATCATCCTTATATTGATGGAAGAGCAGAAATATTTTTAAAGAGTAATAATAAAAAAGAAGATATATTAAATGAATACTTTGATGTTTATCATGGAAAAACTGATATAGCCAAGTTCTTAAAAAAATATGATTTTGATTACTTAATAGTTGGAAAAACAGACTATTTCTTGTATAATTATTTGAAGACTGATAAAACTTATCAAGTAGTAGTTAAGTCTAAAAATAAAAAAATGTATAAAAAAATTAGGAAGTGATAGGTATGTATAGAAAAGATTATATATCATGGGATAGCTATTTTATGAGTATAGCTAAATTATCAGCTTTAAGAAGTAAAGATCCATCAACTCAGGTAGGAGCTTGTATTGTAAGTAATGATAATAGAATTTTATCAATTGGTTATAATGGGGCACCTAATGGCTTTCATGATAATGATTTTCCTTGGGAAAGAGATGGAAAACCAGTAGATACTAAATATATGTATGTTTGTCATGCAGAATTAAATGCTATTTTGAATTTTCGAGGAAACAAAAGAGACTTAGAAGGCTCTAAGTTATATGCTTCACTTTTTCCTTGTAATGAATGTGCTAAGTCAATAATTCAATCTGGTATAAAAGAAGTTATCTATTTAGATAATAAGTATAAAGATACAGATAGTTGTATTGCATCTAGAAGATTATTTGATGAATGTGGAGTTACTTATAGAGAATTTAATCCTGATATTGATTCTATTACAATTAAATTAAAATAAAGCATATAATTTAGAGGAGTTGATATTATGTTAGAAAGTCTAAAAGTTGGTCAAAAAGTTAATTTTTCTGATTTCCTTTTTGAAAATAAAGATATAGTAGAAAACGATGATGTATATAAAAGAATAAATGGTAGGAGTTATCAAAAGAATGATGATATTTCTTTGAGTGATTTAACTTATATAAAAATGTTACACTATAATTATGATGGTGGTGTGGTAGTAGGTGAAATGATAGTTAATAAAGTTATCATTGATGAAGTAAGAGAAGTATTTTCTTCCTTATTTATGTTAAAGTATCAGATTAGTTCTATGAGATTAATAGATGACTTTTGGGTAGACAATGCAATTAAAAGTGATAGAAATAGTATTTATCATAATAATAGTAGTTCTTTTTGCTATAGAAAAATACCTAATCAAACTACTTTATCAAACCATGCCTTAGGACTTGCTATTGATATAAATCCACTAGATAATCCTTATACTCCAAGAAATAAAGATGGCAGTTTTGATGATAGTTTGTTGACAGACTATGAAAAAGATTTACTTATTGATAGAGAAGAAAAAGCAAAACATAATCCACATATAATTACTCTAGGTGACACAATCTGTAAGGTGTTTTCATCAGTTGGTTATGAGTGTGGAGGTATTTGGCCAATGCAGAGTGATGAGTGGTCTTGTGACTGGCAACATTTTGAACCTGATGCTGTAAAGATAAAAGAAATTAATGAAAGATTAAATAGTAGTAAGAAAGAAAAGAGAATTTAGTTCTTTTCTTTTTTTTCTAGATTAAAACTAGTCTTTTTTGACTAGCCATATATTCTTAAATATTGTACTTCTTAATTAAAATAGTTATATCTGAAAAAGTAATGCCAGCAGAAACATCATTGTTTTCTATTTCTGTTTTTAACTGCAATTCTGTGACAGTTGTTATTTCTAATAAGTTCACCTTGGAAAAAATCATATCAGGGGTGTTTCCTTTTTTTAGTTCAAAAGTAAAGTTACTTATTTTTTGATCTTTAGTAGCATCATGTAAATAGAATGAAGCACCACCTGTTGAAGTTACTCCGGTTATTTTGCCTCCAATAGTTATTTCATAAGTACCAGAATTTTTAATATTAATTTTGGTACCATTATTAATAGTAAAGTATTCGGTAGTGTTAGGTACTGTTTTGTTTGTTCCTAGTATAGCTATTCCTGATACGGTAGTTTCTGGGACGTTTACAAAAATTAAACTGTTATATAAATTATCATCACCAGAACCTGGGTCTCCTTTGTCTCCTTTTGGACCTTGTTCCCCTTTTTCTCCAGTAGGTCCTTGAGGACCAGTTTCTCCCTTATCACCTTTAGGACCAGTGGGACCAACATCACCTTGTAGGCCCATAGGACCAATTGGACCGGCTATTCCTATTTCACCTTGAGGTCCAATATCACCTCTAGGACCAGTTTCTCCTCTAGGACCAATTTCCCCTTGACTACCTTTAGGAATTATAAAATTTAAGATTACATCTTTATCAGTGCCAATATTTGTTACTAAGGCATCTGTTTCGGCTTCTCCTGTAGTTGTACTTCCTATTGTTATAGAAACTGGTCCATTATCTCCCTTGTCACCCTTATCACCTTTAGGACCAGTGGGACCAATTTCACCTCTCACGCCTTGAGTTCCTGCTTGTCCTTGTGGTCCGGTTGGTCCAGTTTGTCCTTGAACAAAGAAATATCTTATATTTTCATTATAGTCACAAATTTTTTTCTTTAATTCCTCAAAATTATCATTACAGTTCTTCATACGTATTCTCCCTTCTTTATATAGTATGTAAATTTATGTTATAAAGTTATGTCATCTACATTAAACTCTATAAAATTATTACTTTAAATAATTATATATATTTTTCAAAAACAGTTGACGAACGTATATTTGATAATTATAATAGAGATAATTAAAAACAAGTGAAAAAATATTGATTAATTGTTTATAATAAAAATAGATGATATATATGAACGGAGGAAAAAATGTTTGAATTAGTTAGTAATTATAAACCAAGTGGAGATCAACCAGAAGCAATTGAAAAATTAGTTGATGGTATAGAAAAAGGAAAAAAAGAACAAGTATTATTAGGAGCAACTGGTACAGGTAAAACCTTTACTATGGCTAATGTTATTAAAAGAACAAATAAGCCAACATTGATACTTGCCCATAACAAGACATTAGCTGGTCAATTATATGCCGAAATGAAGGAGTTATTTCCTAATAATCATGTTTGTTACTTTGTATCCTATTATGATGTCAGCACTTTTCCTATGTTATCTAGTCTTATTTAGTGTTGATAAATCCACAAAAATAGGACTAAATAAAACGAAATGGACTAGATAATACTGAATGTTAAAATAGAATTTGTGACTTTCATTCGTCCCGATTCGTCCCCAATAATAATTGCACAATTAACCCAATATTATTTGGTATAATATAATTTGAAGGAGTGATTTAATGAAAAAAATATTAGTTTAATGTTAAATGATAGTGAAATATCTGAAGTTGATGTGATTTATAAAAATATAAAAGAAAAAGTTATAAATGCTAGAAGTAAGATGTTAAAACAAATTGATACAACCATGATAGAGGTTTATTGGTATGTAGGTAAAATAACTTCGGAGTTATATAATAATTCTAGTGATGGAACATATGGAAAAGAATAATTGAAGCTTTATCTAAAAAATTAACAGATGAATTTGGTAATGGTTTTTCTGCAGTATCAATTAGAAGAATGTGTAGATTTTATGAATTTTATCCAAATTGGTCGGCAGTGCCGACCGAATTATCTTGGTCTCACTTTCAAGAATTAATTAGAATAGAAAGAAAAGAAGAAAGAGAGTTTTACCAAATAGAATCAATTAAATCTAATTGGGGATATAGAGAGTTAGGACGACAAATTAGCACTAAATTATATGATAGATATTTAATATCTCCAGATAAAAATTTAATTATGAGTGAAGCCAAAAAAGGTGAAATAGAAAAACAACCTGAAGAATTATTAAAAAGTCCATATATTTTTGAGTTTGCTGGTTTAAAAGAAAATAAAAATTATTTAGAAAGTGATTTAGAAAAATTTTTATTAAATCATTTGACTGAATTCTTGCTGGAACTTGGAAGAGGATTTTCATTTGTTGCCAGTCAACAAAGATTAAAAATTGGATTGGAATATTATTATGTGCTGATAAAGATGATGCTGTTGTAGAAATGACACTTGGAAATAATATAAAAATGTTTATGCTTCTAAATATTTAACATATATGCCATCAAAAGAAGAATTAGAAAATTAATAATGTTATTTAGCCCAGAAAATAAAATTTGTGACTTTCATTCGTCTCCAATAATAATTGCACAATTAACTTAACGTTTTCATGTTGTCACTATTTTGTGTTCAAGTCGCTATAACGTTACCTTATCATTAAGAATATGGAAACTTTTAATTTTATTTTTAAGGACATATAAAATGTGTTGACATAGTTTAAAAAGAATGGTATCATAGAACACAAAATTTTGAGTGGTGATGACTATGATTAAGAAAAATACAAGCAAATATTTTTATTTAGTAGTTTTTAAAAAGAGGACTTTTTGAGGGTGAGTTGCCCCCAAAAAGTCCTCTTTTCATTATCAAAATTTTAAAGGGAGGTTGATTTATGGAAAAAGGTTTTATTATCACTTTGTCAGGAATATCTGGTGCAGGTAAATCTCATTTTATTAAAAGCATTATAGATAGACTTGACAATTTTGAGAAACTAAAAGCAGTTACTACGAGAGAAAAAAGAAAAGATGAAGTAGAAGGGGTTGATAAATTCTTCTTGCCATTAGAAGAATTTGAAAAAAAGAATAGTAATGGTGAGATGTGCGTTGTTAATAATGTATTTGGTAATATGTATGGATATTATAAGAGTGACATGGACAAAGTAGAATCAGGAATCTGTTTAGTTACAGAACTATATTACAAAGAAGTTAAAAGTTTTAAAAAAGAATATCCTAATACAATAAGTGTATATGTTTTGCCTGAAGATATTAGTAAAACAATCGAAGAACTAAAAGCAAGAAATACAGGTTATGAAGAATTGAACAAGAGGATAGCAGACATAAAAAAAGAAATAGTATTCTTTAAAGATTCTTCCTCCTCCTCATTTGATATTATAGTTACAAATAATTATGACAAAAATAGCATTGATGAATTTATAAAACAAGTTCTTCTAAAAATTAATGAACTCTCAAACGAAAGAAGACACTCACTTTCAACAATAAATGTAAGCATAGAAGAAAATTATAGAAATGCGGTTGATGAATTTGCTAATAAGCCATCAAAGAAAAATGTTATATACACATCATTTGATGGAGATGATATGCATTATTTACACAACATTTGTGACTATGAAATTAAAAGAGGGAATATACCATTAAATCCAGAAACATCTTTAGGTTACTATGTTTCAACTGTTTCTTTGGGTGGCAAGAAAATAGATGTAATGAAAGATTGTTTAACGTTAGAAATGCTATCAGATAAAATGAGTGTTTATTCAAAAGAAGGCAGACCTTTATCAGAAGGTATATTAGCAGAAATGTTGTTATGGGATGCTAAAAAAGGAAAAGGACTAGATATAATAAAAGGAATTACACATTTATCAACATCTGAATTGCAAAATCTTGGTAGCCAGCAATTAAAAGATTATCTATCAAAAATAGATCCAATGGTCAAATTTGAATTATTTAATAATTTATTAACAAGTTATAACGAAGAACCACATCAAAGTGCTTATATAATTGCCAACATGGAAAACTTCAAACATATAGATTGGGCAAGAAGTTATTGTTATACACATAATATTTGCCCTGTAAGTCCACAAAATATTTTACCTTTACATTTTTATGAAGGAAAAGAAAAAGAATATTTAGAGTCAAGACTAGAATTATTAAAAAGAACAGATAGAGTATTACTATTTATTGATAGAAATAACTTGTCTGAAGATTTAGGAAGATTAGATCCTTATTCGTTAGCTGAGATACATTATGTTAATAATTATTTAAAAGATAAAGCAATCGAATTAGTTGGTTGGGATGAGGCTTTAGTACCAAAGTATAATCAAAATAGTAAATGGTCTTTAACGACAAATGAGGACATAACGGTAAGAAAAGTGTTAAAATAGAATAGGAGGTTGTATTATGCAAAACAAAGATTTAACAAAAAAAGAATTGGAAATATTGAAAAGTATTTTAAATTATTTGAAAGAAATAGAAGATGCTAATAGTATATTAAAAGGCGACTTACTAAAAGAAGAAGAAAAAAGATTTATTTTAGATAATTTGAATGCTTTTGTAATTGGATTAATATCAGATCAATCGGTCAAAGCAGAAGTTGCTTGGAGTTTACCATATAAACTATCCGAAAGAATAGGCGGTTTTGATTTTAATAAAATATTGAATGAATATGATGAGAGTGATATAGAAAACTTTATTAAAGAAAAACCTGCACTGCATCGTTATCCAGCAAGAATGGCAAATTATGTATATAGTGCCATGAATGATATAGTTACTAAATATGATTCCAATGCAGAAAATATATGGAAAAATAGAACTGCATCAGAAATCGTTTCTTCATTAGAGCAATTTAAAGGTATAAGTCATAAGAAAGCATCATTGGGTACTTTAATTTTAGTTAGAGATATGAATGCAGATATATTGGATAAAGAAAACATTGATATTGCTTATGATATACATATAAGAAGATTGTTTTTGAGATTAGGCTTAGTTGATAATGATGTACAAGAAGAAGTACTTGCCGAAGCAAGAAAGTTATATCCTGAATTTCCAGGAAGATTAACAACAGCTTTCTGGACTTTGGGCAGAGAAGTGTGCAGACCGACAGATCCATCATGTTTGATTTGCCCACTATATCAATGTTGTGATAAAGATTTAGAAAAGTCAAAAAATGTTAAATAGTGCCAATTATTTAAAAAATATTAAAAAAAATGATATAATTATGTTATAGGAGGATGATGAGAATGAAATTAATTTTAGCTTCAAATTCTAGAACTAGAAAAGAAGTATTAGACAATGTCGGTTTAATATATGATGTTATTCCAAGCAATATAGAAGAACATTCAGATAAAATCG